>JAYUTC010000200.1:0-4511 GCA_043755395.1 Ferruginibacter sp. | reverse complement strand
TTTTACTGTTAATTGTATTAAGTTGTAAAAAAGAATTGAATGACGATATTTCTTTTTTAGATACTGATTCAGCACCGGCTAAATTATCAGCTCTTTTTGATATTACACAGGATAATACAGGCCTGGTAACAATTACACCTAATGGTGAGGGTTTGTCTTTTTATGAAATTTACTATGGTGATGCCACTACGGCTCCGGCAAAAGTTGTACCAGGTAAAAATACGCAGCATATATATGCCGAAGGTATTTATAATGTAAAAATTGTTGGCCACAGTATTACAGGAAAAATTACAGAAACTATAAAGCAATTAACAGTTTCATTCAGAGCGCCCGAAAATTTAGATTTTACCTTAACTGTTGATCCTAATAATAATTACAAAGTAAGTGTTTCTGCAAAAGCTATTTATGAAACATTTTTTAAAGTTTATTTTGGAGATGTGCCAAATGAAGTACCGGTATCATTTTTAGAAGGCGATGTAATTAATCATATATATGCTGCTGTAGGAACTTATTCTGTAAAAGTAGTGGCTTTAAGTGGTGGAGCCGCTACAACTCAATTAATTAAAACTATAACAATTGTTGATCCCGTTTTATTACCAATTACTTTTGAATCCCCTACAGTTGATTATACTTTTACCAATTTTGGCGGTGGGGCTGTTACAAAAATAAATAATCCTCAGATTAATGGTATAAATACAAGTGCAAAGGTTGGTAAAATGGTAAAAAGTGCACCGGAAGTGTGGGGTGGAAGTTTTATTGCATTAGGTGCCCCAATTGATTTTTCTGCTAATAAAGTTTTCAGAATGAAAGTTTTTTCTCCAAGGGTTGGTGCTAAAGTTTTATTGAAGGTAGAAAATTTAACAAACGGAGGTATTAGTTTTGAAAAAGAAGTGTCTACCACTGTGGCAAACAGCTGGGAAGATTTAATTTTTAATTACAACGCAATTAATGTTGCTAATTCTTATCAAAAAATAGTGTTGATTTTTGATTTAGGAACAATTGGTGATGGCTCTGCTAATTTTACTTTTCTGTTTGATGATATCAGGCTAACCAATCAACTACCTACCAGTTTATTAAACCTTCCTGTTACTTTTGATCTTCCGGGAATTAATTATACAGTTACAGATTTTGGCAATAACCTTACTGCTGATGCAGTTGATCCAACTAATGCAGCTAATAATGTAAAGAAAACAACAAAGCTTAACGGAGCCGAAACATGGGCCGGAACAACTATAGGCGCCGGGTTTACAGCTAAAATTCCTTTTACTGTAAGTAAAACACAAATGAGTATCAGGGTTTATTCACCTGCTGCAGGTATTCGTGTAAGATTAAAAGTTGAAGATCGTACTAATAATACAAGGTCAGTAGAAACGGAAGCAATGACTCAGGCAGTAAATACCTGGGAGACATTAGTTTTTGATTTTGCAAACCAGTCTTCGGGCACAGCAGCTATGAACCTTACTTATAATTACGATATGGCTTCTGTCTTTTTTGATTTTGGAATTGCAGGTACCGGAAAAGTTTTCTATTGGGATGATGTTACTTTTTTAAACACCAATGTGGTACCTAATTATTTAGCACTTCCATTAACTTTCCAGTCAACTACATACGGCTATCCATTTATTAATTTTGGAGGTGGTGCAGTAACTGTTGTAAATAATCCAAATGCATCAGGTATTAATGTGAGTACCAAAGTTGGTAAAATGGTAAAAGGACCACCAGAGGTTTATGGAGGAAGTTTTATTGAAATGGTAAATCCTATAAATTTTTCAGTTTTAAAAACATTTAAAGTTAAAGTGTATTCACCAAGGATTGGTGCCAAGCTGCTGTTAAAAGTAGAGAACGCAACCAATGGCGGTATCAGTTTTGAAAAAGAAGTAACCACTACAACAGCAAATGCATGGGAAGAACTGACCTTTGATTTCAGTACTATTAATGTTGGAAATTTTTATTCAAAGGTTGTTCTGATTTTTGACCTTGGTACTGCAGGAGATGGTTCTGCAAATTTCACTTATTATTTTGATGACATTTCACTTAATTAATTTTTAAAAATAAAATCATGATTACTAAAATAAAATCACTCTTTATTATTTTACTTGCAACAGCAGTTGGTTTTACTGCCTGTAAGAAAACAGAGTATTCGTTCGGGGATTTAAAAACTCCTGCCTCTCTTACATTATCTGCTGTAATAACAGGGTTGGATGCTTCCAATCCAAATGGAAATGGATCAGGCATTGTTGCAATAACCACAACAGCCAGTAATGCACTTACTTATAAAATAGATTTTGGCGATGGTAAAGATCAGATGGTATCATCCGGAATCATCAGTCATAAATATTCTAATCCAGGTACTTTTGAATACACCATTTCTGTAAATGCAATAGGAACCGGCGGTATTATATCTACAATAAGTAAAAAAATAAAAGTATTTGTTGCTTTTGAAATTCCAACTGCAATATTACAGTCATTAACAAACGGATCTTCTAAAGTTTGGATAACTGATAAAGCTGCCGGAGGACATTTTGGAGTTGGTCCAAATGATCAATTTTCTCCAATTTGGTATTCTGCTTCTCCAAATTCAAGAGAACCTTGCGCTTACGATGATGAAATTACATTTTCGCAAGATGCCAATAAAAATGTTTTTATGGCAATTGATAATAAGGGCGCATCTTTTTCAATAGGTGCATCAACAGCATTCTACGGATTTAGTGGCGGAGATGGTTGTTATGCTATAAGTACAGGTGGAACAAGAAAGCTTGCTTTTATGGATGCAACTACTTCTTCTACATCTTCAAATTCTACAAGAATTCAATTTGATGTTCCAGGTAATGGGATAATAAATTTTGGAACCGGCGGTATTTCTTATGAAATTTTATCAATAACGGCTACCAGCATAAATTTGCGTAATATTGGGGCAGATGGTAATGCATGGTATCAAAAATTAAAAAATAAATAATAGTAAAATGAGGCACCTAAAATATTCTGCAATTTTATTGTTCTCTTTTATAATTTTAAGCAGTTGTAAAAAAGGAGGATCAGGTGGTGGAACTACAGGTACAGCTCCTGCTAATCTTGTAATAAATGCTATTATAAGTACAGATGGAAGTGGTACAGTAGCATTTACTTCAACTGCCGATAATGCAATTTCATATGATTATGAGTTTGGGAATGGTATTAGTCTAACAGTGGCTTCGGGCATTACAAATTATCAGTATACTCTTGTTGGCAATAATACCTACACAGTTACAGTTACAGCCAAAAGCGGCTCGGGCTTAACGTTAAAAAAATCTATTCAGGTAAGTGTAAATGTAGTGGCAGGTGTACCTGTGCTTACCTGGGCCGATGAATTTAATGTTGATGGAGCACCTGATCCTGCAAAATGGGGATATGATTTAGGAACAGGTAGTGGTGGATGGGGTAACAATGAGTTGCAGTATTATACAAGCCGTCCTGAGAATGCTGTTATTCAGGGAGGAGTGTTAAAAATAAAAGCCATTAAGGAAAATTTTAGCGGCAGTATTTACACCTCTGCAAGAATACTTTCCAAAGATAAATTCTTTTTCAAGTATGGAAAAGTAGAAGTAAGAGCTAAAATTCCGGCTGGTGTTGGTACATGGCCTGCAATCTGGATGCTGGGAAGTGATATTAGTTCTGCCGGTTGGCCTGCATGTGGAGAAATTGATATTATGGAACACAGGGGAAGCGAATTAAATAAAATATTTGGCACACTTCATTATCCCGGCAGATCAGGTGGCAATGCAGATGGTAGTACCAAAGTTATTACTAATGCTAGTACAGAATTTCATATCTATACATTAGATTGGTCGGCATCGGCCATTAAAATATATGTAGATAATGTATTGTATCACACTGTTATAAATACAATAAATATTCCTTTTAATCATGATTTCTTTTTCATATTAAATGTTGCAATGGGCGGCACATTTGGAGGCCCGGTAGATCCTTTATTCAGCAATGCAACAATGGAAGTAGATTATATAAGGGTATACAAATAAGGAATTACTGCATTTTAAAATAATGCAAATCGAAAACAAAATTGAAAATCCCGCTGTTTCAACATAAAAACAGTAATATTTTTAAAAATGGTAAACAGTGATTTTAATGAAATATCCTTCAGCAATGAAGGATATTTCATTAAAATAAGGAAGATGTGCATTTCCTGTTTTTATTTTTGCTGTAATGGCATTTGCTATATTTTAACGATTACTAAATTAAACTGCTGATTAATTTTGTTACAAAGTTGAAAACAATTTTTATTTTAATTAACTCTTCAAAACGATTGTTCATGCAAAACAAAAAAATTATGTTGTATTTATTGGGGCATTTGGGATAAAGAGGGTAGTCTGAAATATGATTAAAATATTGGCAAAATGCGGTAATTGAATTTGAATTACTAAAATAGGAAAACGGGCAATGGTGTATGTCAATGGTCGGATGATTGTAATCAAAATTTAGTCAATAAAAAATAAAATTCAGGGGATAGAAATATT
>JAYUTC010000199.1:0-11425 GCA_043755395.1 Ferruginibacter sp. | reverse complement strand
GCAAATAATTTTGAACATCTGCAGGTTTAATTTCTTTTAGGATAATTGTTTTAAACATACTTCTTCAGGTCAAATATTGAAAAATCACTTTCGTCTTTTATTATGGTGTTACATAATTTTCCTAATCCGTCAATCTCCATCTCTACCACATCCCCATCCTGCAACCATTGTTCCTGGTAATTGGGGTCATTTAACTTTCCGGTACCATTCAGTTCTAAAAAACAACCGGTACCAACGGTGCCGCTGCCAATAACATCACCTGCAAAAAGATTTACGCCATAACTTGCTCTTTCTATAATTTCGGCAAAGGTCCAGTCCATTGCAGCTACATTACCATCGCTAACCTGTACACCATTTACCCAGCACTTCATATTTAAATTCCAGGCTTTACCTGTATGGTTTTCTTTACAGGGCACTACATACTGTTCCAGTTCATCCAAAGTAACCAACATAGGGCCAATTACTGTTGAAAAATCTTTTCCTTTAGCTGGTCCAAGGTTCAACAACATTTCTTCCATCTGCAAAGTTCTTGCGCTCATATCATTCATGATCATCATCCCTCCAATATATTCATCAGCATCAGCAGCTTTAATATTGCGGCCCGGTTTACATATTACAATTGAAGCTTCAAGTTCAAAATCCAGTTTTTTAAAATGGTCGGGCATACAAACAATATTCCCAGGCCCTTGTATGCTGTTGTGGTTGGTAAAATAAAAAATAGGGTACTGGTAAAATTCTGCTATCATATCTACCTTTCTGTTTCGTCTTGCAGCGGCTACGTGCTGGCTAAATGCATAACCATCCCTGCAGCTGGTAGGAAAAGGCACCGGGGCTATTACCTCTTTTTCATTGTAGGGTGTTGTAAAAGCTCTTTTACCCAGGTTACCTTCTTTTATCTGGTGCTCTGCCCTTAATGCAAGCGGATACATATCATCCCAGTAATTTAAAAACATGGCCATGCTGGAAGGCAACTCATTATTTATGGTATCTGTATCATACAAAATGCCGTCAATTAGCAGGGCTAATTGTTCATGGCCATCTTTTAGGTGAGTAACTAATTTCATTAGTATTAAAATTAAATTTATTAGCTGCTAAGTTAATAAGCTTGTTTGTAACTTAGGAATATGAAAAAAGGGGTTGCAATAATTATAATATCAGCTCATCGAAATTAAAAGAAATTCTTTTATTAATTCATTTAGTGGCAATCTCCAAAAGGTAGATAATTATTTAAAATCCACCTAAAATAATTATAAATTTGAAAGCAAATAAGTATGATTTTCAAATAGTTAAACAACTTTTATTGCCATAATACCGCATAATTATCTTGTCTGCTTATTTAATTTTTTATTCCCTTTTCTTATATTTACAACATGAAATTTGAGAAGATTCATAACAAAGGCCAGGCTCAGCTTTTTAAAAATCAATACCTGGAATATCTTACCAAAACGCATCCCATTGTAATTTGGGGGCTTTATATTCCTATAATAACATTTATGCTTTATTACAGCAGTGCAATTCTTGGTTTTAATGCATTGCGTATTTTATTTACTTTTTTAGGAGGCATGTTTTTTTGGTCTTTTTTCGAATATTGTATTCATCGTTTTGGATTTCATTTTGGAGCAGAAAGTGAAAGAGCAATTAAAATAGTTTATCTTATTCATGGTAATCATCACGAATACCCAAGAGATAAGGAACGATTATTTATGCCACCTGCACCAAGTTTAATTATTGCTTCAACTTTGTTTACGATAATGTATCTGATAAGCGGATCATTTGGTGCAAGCAATTATACTTTTGCTTTTTTCCCGGGTTTTTTTCTTGGATATTTAATTTATGGAACTATGCATTATGCAATTCATGCCTGGAACCCACCTTTTAAATGGATGAAACCTTTGTGGCGAAACCACCATTTGCATCATTATAAAAATACTGAATTGGGATTTGGAGTAAGTTCTACTTTATGGGATCATGTATTTGGAACTATGTTTGATTTAAAAAAGGAAAAAGAAGATAAAGAGAAAGTACAGGAGCTGATGTTTAATTAATCTAAATAATTGTCTTTAAAAGTATAGGTATAGGTACGGTGTACTTTTTCCAGTTTTGCACCGGTTGCATGGTGAATATCAATCATCTTTTTATTAAAATCTCCTACCCAGGCCAATTCAACTTCTTTAATTGTATTACGTGGTACTACTTCCTCTTTAAGGCAATAAATAAAAGCACTTTCAATCCCCTTATTCTGATAATGTTTTTTTACTCCCATTACAATTATCCTTATCCTGTCAATTGTTACGGTTTTGTTATACCATAAGTATTTTATTTTACCCCAAAAATTGAGCCTGCCATTTACAAACTTAAGTATTTGGTTTGTATTGGGCATGCAAACAATAAAAGCAATGGGCTCGTTATGATGATAGGCAAACCAAATAATTTTCTCATCTATAACAGACTCCATTCTTTTAAAAGAGTCGGCAATAGAAACAGATGTCATGGGTGAAAAACCATCAAAATTTTGCCAGGCATCATTATATATTTCTTTAAAATCTTCTGAAAATTTAATGAAATCTCTTTTTTTAAAATGATGAAAATTATACTCAGGTTTTTTTAATACCCATTGTGCAATTTTAATAAAACGGTCCAGAAAAGGGATGCTTAAATCAATTACATTAGTAAGTTGGTCATAAGCTTTTTGCCAACCATAATTTTCAAATAATTGCTGATAGTAGGGGGGATTATAATTCATATTGAAGGAAGGCGGCCTGAATCCCTGAATCAGTAAACCCCACCAGCTATCATTTTCGCCAAAATTAATGGGGCCTTCCATAGCTTGCATCCCTTTTGCTTTCAACCAATTTATAGCTGTATTAAATAAAGTATCAGCTGCTTCCTGATTATTAATACATTCAAAAAAGCCAATTCCTCCGGTTGGTATACCCGATGTATTTGCTTTTTCCAAATTGATAAACCCTGCAATACGACCTACTAATTTTTTATCATTATATAAAAGCCATCTTGTACAATACCCATGCAAAAAGAAAGAGTTTGTTTTGGCATTGAATATTTTTTTTATTTCTGTTTGTAATGGCGCAATAAATGAAGTATCATTTTTATAAAATTCTAGCGGGAATTCTATAAATTCATTTTCGGTTGCAGCGGTTACTTCATAAATATTAAACATATCTTATTAAATATATTAAATCAAAATTACCACTTTTCCTCATTGTCATTTGCAGAGAATCTGGCAGTAGTACTTTTTTTAAAAATTATTTTTTGCTTTTGTCTGTCAATAATAAGCGTTGCAATAATTTTACCAGCATCTTCATTGGGGTTATCAAGTAATAAATATTTTAATTTTTCTTCACTTACATCAATTTTATAAAGTAATGATACCAGCAGTTCAAAATTATTTTTTATAAGGAGATTAATATATGTTGATAATATTTTATATAGTTCTTCATATGAAATATTTTGTGGCAATTCAATTGCCATTCCGATATTAATATTTTGTATCAACTCTTTATTTTCCATTGATATTTTTCCATTACACCTGTTCCAAATAAAGCGAAATCATATTTTACTGGATCAGCTGCATCCAAAGTTCGTAAATATGCTGTTAATTCCAATGCAGCCTGCCAATCCATTTTGTTATGCCGCAAAAGGTTTAACCTTTTTGCCACTCTTGCTACATGTACATCAATAGGTATTACAAGTTGACCCGGAGAAATATTTTTCCAAATCCCAAAATCCACACCCTTTTTATCACTTCTTACCATCCAGCGTAAATACATGTTTAATCTTTTACAGGTAGATTTTTTTTCGGGTGAGGCAATATGTTTTTTAGTTCTTTCAGGAATATAAGGTAATGAAAAAAAATAATTGTAAAACCCTTTTAACCCATTTTCAATTGTCAAATCTTTTTTTTGCATCCCCAGTGTAAAAGCGCTTTCCAGAGAACTGTTTTTTGAAAAATGAAATTTAAAAAACTCTATACAATATAAAAGATCGGTAGCATTAAAAGTACGGTGTTTAAAATCTTCAAGTTTTTTTAAATCTTTATTTTGGTGCTGCAGTATAAATTGATAGGGTGCTGTATCCATCAATTGCATCAACTCCCAGCTTTTATTAATGATGGTTGTCCTATTACCCCAGGAAAAAATTGCAGCGAAAAAACCGGCAATTTCAATATCCTGTTTTTTGCTAAATTGATGTGGAATACAAATTGGGTCGTTTGTAATAAAAGAAGGGTTATTGTAAAAATCAACCCTGTTGTTCAAAAAATCTTTAAGATTAGTTTCACCCATGTCAAATTATCCAATTGCCTTATTCAGGTCGTCTATTAAATCATTAGCATCTTCAATACCCACACTCAGCCTGATTAATCCATCGCTTAATCCATTTTTAATTCTTTCTTCACGTGGTATGCTGGCATGTGTCATACTTGCGGGGTGATTAATTAAACTTTCTACTCCACCCAAACTTTCAGCTAACGAAAATAAACGTGTAGATGATAAAACCCTTTTTACCTCGCTTTCACTCCCATTTTTTAATTCAAAACTAATCATCCCTCCAAAGCCACTCATTTGTTTTTTTGCAATTGCATAACCGGCACTGTCTTCAAAACCGGGCCAATAAACTTTTGCTACTTTAGGATGACTGCGTAACCAATGCGCAATCATTTCTCCATTTTCACAATGCGCTTTCATGCGCACACCTAAAGTTTTAATCCCTCTTAATACTAAAAAACAATCCTGTGGTCCAGGGACCGCTCCACAACTTTTTTGAATAAAATACAATTTTTCTCTCAACTCTGTATCATTCATCATTAAACAACCCTGTATAACATCGCTATGGCCGCCTAAATATTTGGTAGCGCTGTGCATAACAATATCAGCACCCAAATCCAGCGGGTTTTGTAAATAAGGTGATGCAAAAGTATTATCTACACATAACCATGCACCTGCTTGTTTTGCTACAACAGCAATGGCTTCAATGTCTGTAATATTCATCAATGGATTGGTTGGGGTTTCTACCCAAATTAATTTTGTTTTTGCAGAAATGGCAGCTTTTACTTTGGCAGAATTAGTTGTGTCAACATAAATAAATTTTATATTGTAACGCTCCCACACTTTGGTAAATAACCTGTAACTGCCACCGTACATATCATTAGCTGCAATTACTTCATCTCCAGGGTTTAATAATTTTATTACACTATCTGTAGCAGCAACACCACTGCTGAAAGCCAAAGCATATTTTCCATTTTCAATAATAGCATAGGCATCTTCTAATGCTTTTCTGGTAGGATTTTGGCTTCGTGCATATTCATAGCCTTTATGTACGCCCGGCGCTTCCTGTACATAGGTAGATGTTTGATAAATAGGAATCATTATGGCTCCGGTACTTGGATCTGGCTCAGCTCCGGCATGAATTAATTTTGTAGCAAGTTTCATGGTCATAAATTTTTATATGCAAAGATGCAAGTAATATTTTAAAATACCCTGCTATGGGTATATGCGCTATCATTATTTTAGTTACTTTTATTACTTAAATTTTTAAAATGAAATATCTGCTTTTTTCTATGTTACTTTCTTTTTGTATAAATGATTCTACAGCACAAGGCTGTAATAATCTTTTTGCTGATTTAAAAAATGGTACAATTAATAAAGTTAAACCTACGGCATCACAGCAAAAGGTAAAAGCGGCACTTCCCTGCTTTACTGGTGATAGTGAAGAAGGCGGGGATTTTAATTGTGGTGGCGGTGTTTTCTTTTTAAAGCATGGTTTTTTCTTTTATACAGGAAAGGATTATATAGAAATAAGAGAAAATTATAAAGGTAAACTTTCTATCCCTGTTTTAGGATTAACAAAAGATATGGCGATTGCAAAATTAAAAATGGGTAAAGTTATTCGTACTGAAACAGTAAATGAAGAAGAAGTTATTTTTTTTAAAACAATATATGGATGTCTTTGGCTTAAG
Organism: Ferruginibacter sp.; assembly: GCA_043755395.1. GTDB lineage: Bacteria > Bacteroidota > Bacteroidia > Chitinophagales > Chitinophagaceae > Ferruginibacter. The sequence goes on along the minus strand of JAYUTC010000199.1, from coordinate 5,451 downwards.
TTAGTTGAAGGTAAAGTAGTAAATGTAGTCATTTCTTCAAAACAAGTAAGTGATGCTGAATTGTGTTTATAAAAACTGTGCTGCACACAAGTATCTCCAGTCATAATTATTTTCTGCATGGGCTTGCTTTGGCACAATAGTTTTACCTAAAACATTTGACTTTAGAATTTTTGCATCTACTAATTTCTTTTTTGCTTCATGTATATAATCCTGAAGAATTTTATTTTCCATCCATAATTTTTGTGGAGGTTCATATCCAATTTTGTCTTTTCTCCAAACAATTTCATCTGGTAGTTTTTTATTCATGGCTGTTCTTAAAAGCCATTTTGTCCAGCCGTCGTGTATTTTTAAATTAGAGGGCAAAGAAAAAATAAATTCAACCAGTTTATGATCTAAAAAAGGTAATCTTACTTCTGTACCATGCGCCATACTGTTTCTGTCGGCATACCGCAGTAATTCTTCCAAACCCATCTCCACTGTATTAAAGTAAAGGATATCATTAAGTTTAGTTACAACAGGTTTATGTATGCCTTCCCATTCTCTCCCTCTTTGTAATTTTAAAAATTCAGGATTAATATCCGGTTGACTAATGATTCTGTTATATTCATTTTTTTCAAGTTGCATAGCAGCATGCATAGGAAGAAAAGCAGCAAAATAATTTTTTAAATTCCATTTAAAAGGGGTATGATTATTTTGTAATGCTTTTATTTCTTTTTGTGCAGCACCTAATTTATGCCTGCTCAATACCTCCTGTAAATACCAATGAATATACTTAGGGTAACCGGCCAGTATTTCATCGGCACCCTGTCCGTCCAATAACACTTTTACCTGTTGTTGTTTAGCCAATTCAAATACTTTAAACTGGGCATAAATGCTTGAGGATTGAAATGGTTCTTCCTGGTGATAGCAAAGTTTTTCAAAATCATTAATTAAGTAATCCGCCGAAGGTTGAGTTTTAAAATTAGGGAAACCATATTTATTGGCAAGAAGGTTAATATACAGGGATTCATCTTTTTCAAAACCAGGAAACAAAGCAGAGAAAGTTTTTATTTCATCGGGATTATTTTTTAAATCATTTATTGTCGATAAAATAGATGAGCTGTCCAGCCCGCCACTTAAACTTGTTCCAGTTGCTACATCACTCCGCAATCTTTTTTTTACAGATGCAGAAAATAATTGGTTAAATTTTTCGATAGCCTCATCAGCAGTTATAGCAATTTTTATTTCTTTATTAAGGCGCCAATATTTTTTTATTGAAAGTTTATTAGCAAAAGGTTTATAAAGAAAAAAATGTGCAGGAGGTAAAGAATAAATGTTATTAAAAAAGGTTTGTTCTTTATCAGCAGAATTTTGAACATGGCCAAGAGTAAGATAATTTAGTAACATCTTTTCATCTATACTTTTTTCTGCTCCTACAGCCCATAATGCTTTCATTTCACTGGCAAAAAAAAGATACCGCCCATCTTCATAATAGTAAAAGGGTTTTTCACCAAAGCGGTCTCTTGCTGCAAAAAGTTGTTGTTCTTTTTCATCCCATATAGCAAAAGCAAACATACCATCAAAATAGTTCAGGCAATTTTCTTTCCAAAAATCATAGGCAGCCAAAATAACTTCAGTATCCGACTTTGATTTAAAATAATATCCATTTTCCTGTAATATTTCTTTTAATTCAATGAAATTATAAATCTCGCCATTATGTACAATGGTATACCGGGAATTTCCATCCTCTGATTTAGAAGATGCATCAGGAGTAAAATGCATTGGTTGTGCAGCGGCATTAGTTAGGTCAATTATGGAGAGCCGGCGGTGGCCTAATAATACATTTCTTTTTTCATTAGCCCATTGTCCTTCGCCATCAGGGCCTCTGTAAGCAATTGCATCTGTCATTTTCTTCAAATGAACTTCAGCTATCTGTTCCGATGTAGTTGATAGTATTCCTGCAATTCCACACATAATATAAAGTCAATGAAAAAGATAACTTAAGTTGTAATAAAAGGACTTTAAAAAACAATTGGTAAACTTATTTTAATATCATCCCAGGCAATAAATAAGTTAATACCAGTACCTGATTTTTCAAAAGCCATAACAAATGATTCAGTAAAATCAGCTTGTTTTTGAACAGGTACATCTAATCGAACTATATCTTTTTTCATATCATACTTAAATGATCCCCAGGTATCATTTTCTTTATTAATAATGATAGTCCATTTATCGGCAAAAGGGATACAATACATGGTATACCGTCCCTTTTTAATTTTTGTATTATTAATTTTTACCGCTTGATAAAATTCTATTTCTGTTGCTTCATTTGCACCAAGTCGCCATACTTTTCCATATTCGACTAAGTCTCCAAAAATAACCCTTCCGTTTTTTTGGGGCCGGCTGTAAATTACTCTGGCTACTATTGGTTCGCTTATTTTGTCCTGTATTTTTAAAACCGGATAGCCATTTGGATAATAACTCATATCCATTGGAGATTTATCAACAGGAGGTAATTTAGTTTGGGCAATTACTGTAATTGCTGAAAAACAGAAAATGGTTAATGATAACAAAATTTTTTGCATAATCTTTTTTTCAAAGATAAAAGATAAATGAATCAGTAGTTTAATAATTGCTGGGAGGCAAATTTTAGCAAATCAGGATAAAATACCTGGTAAAAAGATTTTATGACATCATAGTGTTCATTAAAAATTGTAAATGCAATATCACTTTCTGTAAGGTAGCGGGCACGATGTACAAGACCTGCAAAACTTTTTTGGATACCCCATTTATTTTTATAATTATACAACCAGTTTTGTTCTATCATAGCCGGCAGCATTTGCTTAAATACGGGAGGTAATATTTCAAAATTTGTTTCAAGGCATTTATATACTTCTATAGTAAATTGTTTTAAGTCCTCATCTGTTAGAAAAATAGTAAGGTCATTAGCTAAAAAATGATCATAAACTACATCTGTAAAAGCACCGGCATATAAACGATATTGTGGTTTAAAAAACAATTTCACTTGCTGTGTAATTTCATGTGTATCTGTAAAATCATCAATAGCACGATGAAGTATAATTCCTTTTCTGACAGCATCCGGGTAATCAAATTGTTTTTTGCCTTTTATAAAATCGCTTATCATATTGCCAACCAATATATCGGGTTGATTAAAAGAGAGGTGTGCATGAGCCAAAAAATTCATTTTACTGAAATTGCTGAGGTATAAAGATAAGTTTTGCAGCATGATGTATTGTATTGCAAGCCGTATTTACTTTTTAACATAACAAAAACAAGATTTAGTATTTTATTAAGAAAAAATTGCAAAGCCTTTACTGTAAAGAGTTACATGGCATGTATGAAATTTATTTAAGGATCGTCAGTTACCGTTTATACATAGTTTAACATAGTTTAACGTTATTGGTAAAGTAAAACATATTTAATACATATACTGTATTTACTTTTATGTTATCATTAACCGCTGCCAGTCATGAGGCAGTTATTTTAAACCAAAAAAAGTATAGTTATGAAAAAGTTTAGAACAGTTTTTGCAGCAGCCATTATGTTGTTTGCTTCAAGCGCTTTTGCCGCTAAAGGCCCCGAAAAAATTTCCCCGCTTGTAAAAGCTGCATTTGAAAAAAGCTTTACCGAGGCATTAAATGTAAACTGGGAAAAAAGCAATGACTTTTATTTTGTTCATTTCGAATTGAATGCAAAGGAAGTTATCGCTGCTTATAACGAAAGTGGCGAATTATTGGGTACTTCAAGAGTTATTACTACAACCCAGTTACCACTTAATATTTCATTGGCAATAGCTAATAAATATGGTGATTACATATTGGGAAAAACAGCAACGGAAATTACTTACGAAGGGCAAACAAGCTATTTCGTTTTTGTTGAAAACAACAAACAGGTTTTAAAACTTAAATGCGACAATAACGATATTAGTATTGATACAAAAACTAAAAAGTAGTGTATTAGAATTAATATTTAAAAAGACCTCCCTATTTGGAGGTCTTTTTAAATATTAATTTATTTAATTGTAATAAACTTATTTACCGCGACCATACACGGGGCAATGCCGGCAAACTTTCGTTGCCATTTTCATTTACAGATTGAACTGCAAAAAAATAGTTATCCTTACTATAGGGCAATTTAATTTCAGTTGCAGTTGTAAATATTTTCTTCTGCCAAAAAGCGCTGGTTGTCTCTCTTATTAAAACATAATAGCCTTTTACATCACCAGATTTTGGTTTATTCCACAAAATAAAAGAATAGTTACTTAATTTTTTAACATCCAATTTTACAGAATCGGGTATTGAAGGGGCCTTAGCAAGATTAGCTAAATTGGCAAGGTTCATTGCAGCATTTTTCCTCAGGTATTCGTAATCAATATGCATTTCTAAATCACCATATTCTATATTGTTTTCTGTACGTATGTTTTGATGCTGCCTGGTATAATTTTCATTCATTTCTGTAAAACGTACAGCAGCGTAGCCACGTTGTACATAAGGCGTATGATCACCTCCGCGTAAAAAGCGGTCATTACGATAAATCAATACAATTTGAAGGTTGTCTATATAACGTTCACCAATTTCTTTAACATAACGGGCAAGTTGCCGCGATTTGCCATCGTTTTCCAAACCCAGGTTTCTGATGTTAACTGCATTTTTTTCAGTTTCAAATGCTGGCAGACCTTCACTAAAAACTCTAATCTTAGTATTATCAATAATATTTGTTTCGTTGCTGTTATTGCTGCCCATAATATCATTATTTAAAACGGCTTCAATATTCCAGTTTTCTCTTTTAGCTTTTTCACTCATAAAAGCAGCTCCCAGTAAACCCTGTTCCTCACCACTAACTGCTACAAAAATAATTGTAGCAGGAAACGAATGTTTACTCATTACTCTTGCACATTCAATAACAGCAGCAGTGCCACTTCCGTCATCATTTGCACCCGGGGCATCGCCAATACTATCGGTAGGGCTGCTTCGCATATTATCTAAATGGCCGCTAATTATAAATATTCGAGTATCGGTAGGGTCTGTTCCTTTAAGTGTGGCAATAATGTTGCCTAAGAATACTTTTCTATCAACTCTTTTGCCATCGGGTTGTAATGTGGTAGTATCTATAAGGGCTGTTAATCGGCCATTTGATTGTTTTGCAATTTCCTGAAATTTATGCAGCACCCAGTTTCTGGCAGTACCAATACCCCTGTTTACATTGCTTTGGTTACTTAATGTATTTCTTGTGCCAAAGGCTACTAATGTTTTTATGTAGGTCTGTAGTGAATCGCCCGAGACCTCTTTAACCATACTTTCTATTTCCGCATCTCTTTGAATTATGGTTTGGGAAAACAAATAATTGTTGATTAGGATAAAGCTTGTAATAAAAAATAACTTCATATTTAATGTTTTTACTTAAATGTACAAATAAACTCTAAGGATACGGTTGAAATTTTGTAAGATAAGC
>JAYUTC010000198.1:0-4522 GCA_043755395.1 Ferruginibacter sp. | reverse complement strand
ATAATCAAATGATTGTGCCTTTTTGCTATTGATATATTTATAAAATAGTTAAGCCCGGCACAAGTGCCGGGTTTTTTAATGCCATTGTCCCTTAATGGGTAACGGTGTAAGACCCTGATAAAATGAAAACATTGGAAGGGATTAGAATAAAATTATAAACTTTAAATAAAAGTTGTCAGCCATATGACTGGGACAGGTACTTATGAAAAAGATTGAAATTACAACAACATTTAAAAAATTACTTGCCGATGTTTATACACCTGTAGGTATTTACCTCCGCCTGCGTGACCGATTCAGGGATACCATTCTCTTAGAAAGTACAGATTTTCATGCAGGAGAAAACAGTTATTCCTTTATTGGCATTAATGCCATTGCGGGTATTGAAATTTCCAATGCTGCATTTATTGAGTACAAATTACCCGGGAAAAAGGCAGAAAAACTCAAAATTGAAAAACCAACCCAGGTACCTGATCTGCTATGGGATTTTATGAATCGGTTTGATATACAACCCACAGATGAAAAGCAGGTAAATATTACACAGGGTTTATTTGGCTATACAACCTATGATGCTGTGCAGTTTTTCGATTCAATAAGTCTTTCAAAAAACAAAGACATCGACCCGCGATCAATGACTAACGAAATACCTTTAATGCGTTACCGTCTTTATCAATACATTATTGTTATCAATCATTACAAAGATGAATTATTCATTTGCGAAAATGTACTCAAAGGAATTGAAAGTGAAGCAGATGTAGTTGAAAGTTTAATTAAAAATAAGGATGTCCCCACATTTCCTTTTGCTGCCATAGAGAAAGAGAGTTCAAACCTAACTAACGAAGAATATCTTGAAATAGTTAAAAAAGGAATTGCAAGCTGCCACAGGGGAGATGTGTTTCAAATTGTTTTGAGCAGAAGATTTGAACAAAAGATTAGCGGTGATGATTTTAATGTGTACAGGGCTTTACGCAGCATTAATCCTTCTCCCTATTTATTTTATTTTGATTATGGCGATTATAAACTGATGGGTTCATCACCGGAAAGCCAATTGATTGTAAGTAATGGCAAAGCCATTGTACATCCTATTGCCGGCACTTTTAAAAGAACCGGCGATGATGAAACGGATAAAGCTGCAGCCATAGCGTTAGAAGCTGATGAAAAAGAAAATGCAGAGCATGTGATGCTGGTCGATCTGGCCAGAAACGATTTAAGCCGCATGTGCAATAAAGTAGATGTTACTCAATACAAAAAGATCAATTACTACAGTCATGTGATTCATCTGGTGAGTGAAGTAACAGGAACGGTTGGGCCAGAAACCAATCCTTTTAAATTAATTGCTGCAACTTTTCCGGCAGGTACATTAAGTGGTGCACCCAAATTTAAAGCCATGCAACTGATTAACGATTTTGAGCCAACCGCAAGAAGTTATTATGGGGGTGCTATTGGTATAGTTGGTTTTAACGGCAGTATCAATCATGCTATAATGATAAGAACATTTTTAAGCCGTAACAATACATTGATTTACCAGGCTGGTGCAGGTGTAGTGGCAGCCAGTAAACCAGAAAGTGAATTGCAGGAAGTTAAAAACAAATTAAATGCATTGAAACAGGCGATTATATTAGCGCAAAATATTTAGATAACCAGTTCTTTGTTCATATAAATGATAAATATACACAATGAACAAATAACAATGAATAATGAACCAAAAATGAAAATTTTAGTTTTCGACAATTACGATTCATTTACTTATAACCTTGTTCATTTAGTAGAAAAGATTACGAATGAAAAAGCAGAGGTATTTCGTAATGATGAAATTAGTTTAGAGAAGGTAAATGATTATGATAAAATTATTTTATCCCCGGGGCCGGGTGTACCTTCTGAAGCAGGTTTATTGTTGCCATTGATAAAGCAATATGCCGCAACTAAATCCATTTTAGGTGTGTGTTTAGGGCACCAGGCAATAGGGGAGGCTTTTGGCGGAACACTTATTAATTTAAGTAAAGTTTATCATGGCGTGGCTACAACAATAAAAATCAACAATAAAAATTCAAAATTATTAAGCGGTTTGCCAGAGTCAATTGTAGTAGGCCGATACCATAGCTGGATCGTTAATGAGGATGATTTTCCTGATGTGCTGGAAATTACTGCTAGGGATGAGAACGGATATATCATGGGATTGCAACATAAAAGCTTTGATGTGCAGGGTGTGCAGTTTCATCCGGAAAGTGTGTTAACACCTGATGGGGAAGCTATTATGCGTAACTGGTTAAAACAATAAAAGGCATGAAAAAAATTCTTAATTATTTATTCGAACACAAAACGCTTTCCCGTGAGCAGGCAAAAGAAGTGTTGGTTAACATTTCTAAAAATGTTTACAACGAAAGTGAGATGGCATCATTTATCACTGTTTTTTTAATGCGGAGTATTACTATTGATGAGTTACAGGGTTTCAGAGAAGCCTTACTGGAACTATGTGTAAGAGTAGATTTAAACGGACATGAAGTAATTGATATTGTGGGTACCGGAGGCGATGGAAAAAATACCTTTAATATTTCAACACTCAGTTGTTTTATTGTTGCCGGCTCAGGAAACAAAGTGGCCAAGCATGGTAATTACGGAGCAACATCCATAAGTGGCAGCAGTAATGTAATGGAACAATTGGGTTATAAATTTAAAGCAGAAAGCCAAAAGCTTAATGTAGAAATTGAAGAAGCGAATATTTGTTTTTTGCATGCCCCACTATTTCATCCTGCATTAAAAGCTGTAGGGCCAATAAGAAAAAATTTAGGCGTGCGCACTTTTTTTAATATGCTGGGGCCAATGGTAAATCCGGCATTTCCAAAATATCAGTTAGTAGGAGTATATAATTTAGAGATGGCAAGAATCTATAATTATTTATTGCAGCAAGGAGGAGGTAAATTCACAATTATACATTCACTGGAAGGTTATGATGAAATTTCTTTAACCGGCGATACCAAAGTGATAACCAATGAAGGTGAAAAAATATTTAATGCAGAAACACTTGGAAAAAGAACAGTTAGCGCTGAAGATATTTATGGCGGCAATACAGTTGAGGATGCAGCAAAAATATTTATTAAGATTTTAAAAGGAGAAGGCAGTTGGGCCCAAAATGCAGTAGTATTGGCCAACTCAGCTATGGCGTTACAATGTACCGGAAAATATAAATCTTACGAAGACTGTTATCAAGCTGCTATAGAAAGTTTGGAAAGTGGTAAGGCGAATAATTGTTTACAAAAATTAATAAGTAAACAATGACAAATATCCTGGAGGAAGTTGTTGAAAAGAGAAAAGCAACTGTAAAGGAATTAATAAGCATTGTTCCAATGAAGGCTTGGGAAATGATGCCTATGTATAGCCGAAAGTGTTTATCATTAAAAAAATATTTACTGGATGAAGAACTAACCGGTATTATTGCAGAATTCAAAAGGGCTTCTCCATCAAAAGGAATTATAAATGACAAAGCTTTAGTATCTGATGTGCTTTTAGGCTATCAATTACATGGTGCATCGGCAGTATCAATATTAACGGAACCAATATATTTTAAAGGTATCAACGATGACCTGATTGACAATAGAAATTCAATCGAAATTCCTATTCTTCGTAAAGATTTTATTTTTGATGAATACCAGATAGCGGAGTCAAAAGCATTGGGAGCTGATGTAATTTTATTAATTGCTGCCAGTTTAACCTCAAAAGAAGTTAAACGATTAGCTACATTTGCAAATAATATTGGATTGGAAGTGCTGCTGGAATTACAAGATGAAGAAGAACTGGAACATATTTGTGATGAAACGGGTATAATAGGTATCAATAACCGAAACCTCAAAACTTTTGAGGTTGATATAGAAAGAAGTTTGAGGATGGCAGAAAAAATTCCTGCTGGTAAAATAAAAGTGGCGGAGAGTGGAATAAATTCGGTAGATAACATTCTATTATTTAAACAACAAGGGTTCAATGGTTTTTTAATTGGAGAAAACTTTATGAAAGAACCCGACCCAACGATTGCTTTTGCTGCATTTGTAAAACAACTAAAGCAAAAGTAAAAATGAGAGTAAAAGTTTGCGGTATTACACAGGAAGAGCAATTGGCTCAATTGCCTGATGCAGGTGTGTCCTTTGCCGGATTTATTTTTTATCCCAAATCGCCCAGGTATGTGTTGCGGCACATGACCACAAACCAGATAAAGAAAGAAAATAAATTGAATAAGGTAGGAGTTTTTGTAAATGCTTCGGTGGAGGAAGTATTACACATGGTGGATGAATGCCGCTTACACATGGTACAGTTGCATGGCGATGAAACACCGAAGTTCTGTGAAAAAATAGCAGATTATATTTCTGTGGTAAAAGCTTTCCGCTTTAGCGAAACAGATAATATTGGTTATAGAATTCAGGAATACATGAGTTACTGCGATATGTTTATGTTTGATACCGAAGGAGTAGGCTATGGTGGTACAGGGAAAAAATTGAACTTAGATAAATTGCAGGGTGTAACAATAGGTAAACCT
>JAYUTC010000197.1:0-4528 GCA_043755395.1 Ferruginibacter sp. | reverse complement strand
TGTTAACTGCTTCTCAACTTTTTATGGCCCGTGCCGAAGCTGCAGCCAGAGGTTGGACTACAGAAGATAAAACTTCTATGTTAAATCAGGGTATAAATGCTTCTTTTGCTCAATGGGGATTAGCACTTCCATCAGCATCGTATTTTACACAGGCATTAGTAGTACTTGATGGAACAAACGATATTAAGAAAATTGCAGAACAAACATATTTAGCTTCATTCCCTAATGGTAGAGCCGGTTGGAATAGCTGGAGAAGAACAGGTTATCCTGTTTTAACACCTGCTCCGGATCCATTAAACCCTGCTCATGTTGTAACACCAAGAAGGTATACATTTACACCAGCAACAGGGTCTACTTTTTCTGAGTATCTTTTAAATCCAGGTGGAGTTGCTTCCAGTACTGCAACTTTAGTTCCTGCGGGAGATCTTCAGGAAAATAAAATATGGTGGGATCAATAGTTTTATTGAGGAAATTAACAGCTACCTGTTGATTTCCTCAATTTATTTATTAAAATTAAAATTATATTAAAATGAAATATTTAAACATTACAAAGCAGCTTTCAGCACTTGGTTTGGTTGCTTTGTTATTTACAGCCTGCGATAAAACTGCTATCACAGCGCCTTTGGGCGATGCCGGATTAACTCTGGTAACTATTTTAGAAGGTGGTTCTCCAGCTACACTTATAAAAGATCCAATTGCTTTTGTTACTACACCTACAACTTTAACTAAAGGGGTTGTTGATATTAGAAGAGAAGTAGCAAATGCTGCAGATCTTGCTAAAACAATGACAGTAATTATTAAGGATGATACAGCGGCTGTTAGAGCTGCAAATCCTGCTTATGTTAACTTTCCTACTGCTTATTATACACTTACAGTAGCTGATGGGGTTACTAAAGTTGGTGGTATTGGTGGAACATTTACCTTTACTTTTAAGCCAGGTGAATTTGCAAAACAGATTTATATTAATATTCCAAATGCAACTCTTTTGGATCCAAGTACATTATATGGCTTAGGTTTTACTATCACTTCTGTTGATGCAGGTGGTAAAATTGCAACCGCTAAATCTGTTGTAGTTGAAATTGGTGCAAAAAATAAATGGGATGGTAAATATGCAGTTACCGGTCCAATGGTAGATGCCGCAAATCCAGCTCTAGTTCAATGGAACAATCCGCTTTTAGCAGGTGATCCATTTCCTGCAGCAAATGGTGGAGCATGGGAATTACATTTAATAACAACAGGCGGGTCTCAATGTACCATGTTTGATAATACAATATGGGGTAGCCAGTTTCATCCAATTTTAAACGGAGCTTCAAACTCTGGTTATGGATCTTTTGCTTTAATTGTAAACTTTAATGCTGCAACTAACACAATTTCCAGCGTTACTAATTATTATGGCCAGCCTTCTGGTAATGGTCGCTCTGCAGCCTTGGATCCAAGTGGGATAAATGCTGTTCAGGGAAATAAGGACATTTTAATTAAGTATTTTATGAATCAGCCTTCGGTAGTTCCGGTTGGTCCACGTACTACATTTGATGAAAAATGGGCTTATAAGGGTTCAAGATAATTTTATAGATTAAATATTTTATTTGCAAAGAGCCCCAATTTTGGGGCTCTTTGTTTTTATCTTTGTAAAAAATAAATAATGACCAATACAGAGCAACCCAATCAACTTAATATAGAAATATCCGAAGAAGTAGCAGAAGGTTCGTATGCAAACCTTGCAATTATTACGCACAGTCATGCAGAATTTGTGGTAGACTTTGTTAATGTAATGCCCGGTACACCCAAAAGCAAAGTAAAAAGCAGGATTATACTTACACCCTTTCATGCCAAAAGATTTATGAAAGCAATGGTAGATAATATTAAAAAATTTGAAACTGCCAACGGTACTATCCAGGATATGGAAGCAGTGGAAATACCGTTTAATTTTGGAGGGCCAACTGCGCAGGCATAAAAACTACAGCATCCCTTCATCCGAAAAACTGTAGTATCCTTCTTCACTAACAATAATATGGTCAAGCACTTTAATATCAAAAAATTTAGCTGCTTCTTTTATTTTTTTTGTCAATTCTTCATCGGCATTACTTGGCTTTAAACTACCCGATGGATGATTGTGGCTTAAAACAATTGAGGTTGCATCTTCTTCCAATGCTTTCTTTAATATTATCCGGGGGTCGGCTACTGTGCCTGTAATGCCACCACGGCTAATAATTTCAAAATGATTAATTTTATTAGCCCTGTTTAAAAACACCACTGCAAATACTTCGTAAGTAAAATCTTTAAGTACTGCTCTTAAGTACTGTGCAATGTCTTTGCTGCTTTGTACAATAGGTTTGTCAAGGGTAAAAGCGGCCTGTCGGCGCCTGCCTATTTCCAAAGCCGCTGCAATTGTAATTGCTTTAGCAGGTCCAATACCTTTAATCTGTTGAAAATCTTTCAGCGTTAGTTTTCCTAATTCGTTTAAATTATCGCTGCCTAATTTTAATATTTCTTTTGCCAAATCAACAGCAGTTTTTTCTTTACTGCCGTTATTTATCAAAATGGCAATTAATTCCGAGTTACTTAAAGCCGCCGGTCCTTTATGCAGCATTTTTTCTCTTGGTCTGTCATCTGCAGCCCAGTTTTTTATAGATGTGGATGGCTTGTTGAAATTTTCCATGGTTTCAAATTTAATTCATCTAAACTAAACGATACATTTGCGGCATCTTATTTTTAAACGATTTTAAATAATAATATGGAACCAACTGCAAAAATTTTCTCAGGGACAGGATCTCAGTATTTAGCTGAAAAAATTGCTAAAAAATTCGGAGAGCCTTTAGGTAAAGTAAATATCCAGCGTTTTAGCGATGGAGAAATTTATGTGGAGTTTCAGGAAAGTATAAGAGGGCAATTTGTTTTTTTAATTCAAAGTACTTATTCTCCGGCAGATAATTTAATGGAGCTGTTATTGATGATTGATGCTGCAAAAAGGGCATCAGCCTATAAAGTAATTGCAGTTATGCCCTATTATGGCCTGGCAAGGCAAGATAGAAAAGACAGGCCCAGAGTAGCAATTGGATCTAAATTAGTGGCCAATATGCTAACTGCAGCCGGTGCCGACAGGGTTATTACAATGGATTTACATGCACCTCAAATACAAGGGTATTTTGATATACCTGTAGATCATTTGGATTCGTCAGCTATATTTATTCCATATATCGAAAAATTAAATTTGGCCAACCTTACATTTGCAGCCCCGGATGTTGGAAGTGCCAACCGTATTAGAGAAATTGCCTCATATTTTGAATGCGAAATGGTAATATGTGATAAACATAGAAAAAGGGCCAACGAAATTGCCAGTATGGTGGTTATAGGCGATGTTACAGACAGGGATGTGGTATTGGTAGATGATATTTGCGATACTGGCGGTACATTAGTTAAAAGCGCCGGTTTAATGAAGGAAAAAGGAGCACGGAGTGTAAGAGCACTTTGTACACATCCGGTATTAAGTGGTAATGCTTACAGCAATATACAAAATAGCGTATTGGAAGAATTGGTAGTATGTGATACCATACCATTACGGGGTGAATGCAGTAAAATAAAAGTACTTTCTACCGATGAATTATTTGCAGTAACCATACGTAATGCATTTGAAAACAAGAGTATTAACAGTCTTTTTATGCGAAGCAGAATGGCAAATAAGAAGTAGCAAAAAGCGTTAAATACCAGTATAAAACCAATTTGAGTAAGTTAATAATTCCAGCTTATTACTTATATTTTTTTACTTAAAACTTACAACTTTTTATTACCTTTGCGCCTCATAAAAAAATTATAATAATGAAAACAATTACAATCGAAGGACAACTGAGGACCGAAAGCGGAAAAAAAGCCACCCGCCATCTTCGCTCTCAGCAACATGTGCCCGGTGTAATTTATGGTGGTAAAAAAGAGATTAATTTCTCTGCTGCGGCTACTGCTTTTAAAGACATCGTTTACACATCAGAATTTATGCTTGCAGATGTTAAAATTGACGGGAATACTTATCGTTGTATTTTAAAGGACCTGCAGTTTAACAAAGTATCTGATTTACTTATCCATGTAGATTTTTTAGAATTGGTGGATGATAAAAAAGTAATTGCCAGTTTGCCATTAAAATTTGTGGGTACACCGGCTGGTGTTAAAGAAGGCGGTAAGTTAGTTACAAAAATGAAGTCGTTTAAAGTTAAAACGTTGCCTAAGTATTTAAGAGAGCATATTGAAGTTGATATCAATAAATTAGAGCTTAACGAAAATATAAGGGTAGAAGATGTAAAGTTGGAAAATATGGAAGTTTTAAATTCTCCACGTATTCCTATTGCATCTGTAACAATGACCCGTCAGTTAAAACAGGAAGAAGCTACAGCACCAAAAGCTGCTGCTGCACCTGCTGCTGCTGCTGTTCCCGCAGCTGCAAAAGCACCTGCTGCAAAAAAATAATTCAATTATTTATAATGATGCCCTTACATTTTGTAGGGGCATTTTTTTACCCCGAGTGCAAAATAACTAAAGA
>JAYUTC010000196.1:0-4539 GCA_043755395.1 Ferruginibacter sp. | reverse complement strand
GATCTGAAGCTTTTTGTATTGAGTTTAAAAAATAATTTGTAATAAGATAATTTTGCTTTGAGCTTTTAGCATTATGCTTTTTAACACTCACTCAAACTAATCGGTATATTTACCGCAAGTCCGCCATCAGCAGTTTCTTTATACTTGCTGTTCATATCCAAAGCAGTTTCCCACATGGTTTTTATTACACCATCTAAACTTACTTTGGCATAATCAGGAGTGCTTTGTAATGCAAGCTGGCTGGCAGTTATTGCTTTAATTGCTCCCATTGTATTTCTTTCAATACATGGAATTTGAACTAACCCTCCTATTGGATCGCAGGTTAATCCTAAATGATGTTCCATGGCAATTTCGGCAGCCATTAAAGTTTGCCTTTGTGTACCACCCATGCATTCAGTTAATGCAGCTGCAGCCATAGCACTGCTAACGCCAATCTCAGCCTGGCAGCCACCCATTGCCGCAGATATAGTAGCTCCCTTTTTAAATATGCTGCCTATTTCTGCAGCAGTTAATAAAAAATGAATTATTTTTTCTTCGGTGTTGCCATTACAAAAAGTAACATAGTATTGCAGTACTGCAGGTATTACTCCGGCAGCGCCATTAGTTGGCGCAGTAACCACTCTGCCAAAACTTGCATTCTCTTCATTCACAGCCAGAGCAAAACAACTCACCCAGTCTAAAATATATTTAAAATCATTTCCACCCTGTTTAATAGTTGCCAGCCAGCTGTTATAATCACTGTAACTGCGGCCATTCATCAATTTTTTATTTAAACCTTCACCACGTCTTTTTACATTCAATCCACCGGGTAATATTCCTCCGGTATGGCAACCCCGGTAAATGCATGCGCTCATTACATTCCAAATATTTAATACCCCTGCTTTTGTTGCTGCTTCATTCCTCCAGCTGCTTTCATTTTCTAAAACAACATCGCTTACATTTAGCCCTGTTTTCATACACCAGTGCAATAATTCATCTGCCGTATTAATTGGAAAGGGCAGGTTTACCTCTTCGCTTGCATTAGTGTCTTCCCCTTCTTTTTTCACAAAACCACCGCCAACAGAATAATAGGTTTCGGCCAGGGTTTCATCATTATTCATTCTTACTAAAAAGGTTAAAGCATTTGGATGAAATGGTAAACTTTCACTATACAAAAACTCAATATCCTCAACAGGATTAAAATCAATTTCATGTTTACCAGCAAGCAATAATTTTTTCATTGCTTTAATATCATCAATTTTGGCAGTAATATTTTCCACATCAAAAGTAACAGGATCTTCACCGCTTAAACCTAATTGAATTGCTATATCAGTACCATGACCAATACCAGTTTTGGCAAGCGATCCATACAATAATACCTCAATACTTTTCACCTGATTAATAATATTCTGCTGTTGAAGAGAGTTGGTAAAACGCAGAGCTGCACGCCACGGGCCAAGTGTATGGCTGCTGGAAGGACCAACACCAATTTTAAACATGTCAAAAACCGAAATAGCTTCGTGGCTCAAGTATCAATTTTTAGGTGAGCTATATTTGGCATTAATGATTACTGAAAATCAAGTAACTGAATATTAAACACCAAAATAGAATTAGCAGGAATGCTGCCTACAGCAGAACTTCCATACCCCAATGATGGCGGAATGTACAAGTTTATAGACCCTCCCTTTTTAACCAATGGAATGCCTTTTTGCCAGCCTATAATTAATTGCCCCAATTTAAAACTAATTCCCCCAAGATTTTCATCAAACTTGGTGCCATTAGTTAAATAACCCGAATACTTTACAGTAACAGTATTACAAACCCCAGGAACAGCAGTTCCGGCACCGGGCAATAAAATCTCATAAAATAAACCACTGGAATGTTGGATAGCTGCCGGATGAGCTGCTGTAATATAAGTCTGTAAAATAGCAATTTCAGATGCAGGTGCTACTAATACAGAATCTTTGTATTGACAGGAATCAACAGTGGATTTAACACAGGATACCAATAAAATTGTAAGGGAAACAAAAGCGAATAATTTTTTAACCATATTTAATAATTGAAAGTTTAAAGTTAAGAGATAATGAAGGTTTACAATGCTGCACCAGACTTTTTATTTTCTTTAAATTTTAATTCTTTAAATAGCTGTTCATTCATTTCCCATTTATAATGCATTCGGAAATACGAAAAGAAAAGTATGATAATTATCACAGCTATAAAGGCAGTAATTATATCGCCTGAAGATAATTTCATGAATTTTGCCGACCATTCAGGTAAAGCAACATCAGTTTGCTTATGAGATGCCGTGGTAAACCATGCCGGAAAAAAGATTTTAACTACCCCTAAAAAAAGTAAAATAGGCAGCCCAAACATAAAAGCCACAGGCAGGCCTGCAAAAAATTTATGCCGGAAAGTACTCTCTTTCAACCTTACTTTTTCCCAATAAATGATAAATTGTTTGTCTTTTTCTGTAAGCATATGTCAAAACTACATCAATTGTATTTACAAGTTTGTTATATTGCGAATATCTTGTAGGTTTGTTATTATCAACTTTTAATAATGAAAATAGAACAATTACTGGTTCAGCATTTTTATATTGTTAAACAGGTAACCTTACAGGGAATAGGTACCTTTAGGTTAGCTCCGGATTTTATAACACCTATAGATAGTGATAAGGAAATTGTGTTGCCTGAAAATGCTGTTTCATTTCAATTCAATCCTAAAGCAACTGAAGATGAAGCGCTGATAAGTTATATTGTTCAACAAACACGTAAAATAAGACCATTGGCTTCTGCCGATCTGGAATCGTACCTGACACTTGCCAGTCAATTCTTAAATATTGGTAAGCCTTTAAAAATTGAAGGCATAGGAATGCTGGAAAAAAATCAATTGGGTGAGTATCTTTTCTCTCAGGGCCAGTTTATTAATACAAAAGTGCAGGATGCAACAGTACAGTTAAAAGAAAAAGCTGAGGATAATATTTCATTTGCCAATTTAGCAAAGCCATCTGGAAAAGGGAAACAAGGATTAGCTATTCTGTCCACAATTATTGCCGTAGGAATAATAATTTGGGGCGTATGGTATTTTTTAAACAAGAATAAAAATGTTGACCCCATAACAAAAGATAATACTGAACAAATAATGCCGGTTTTAAACCCCAAATCAGATACAGCAAAATCCGATACCCCAAAAATTTTACAACAAAAGGCAGATACAATTTCGCCAGCCTTAAACTATAACAATGGCTACAATTTTAAAATTGTAATAAAAAATTACCCTTCTTTATTTGCTGCCCAAAAAGCCTTTACAAGGCTAACAGGTTATGGACACAAATTATTATTATACACTGCCGATTCTATCACCTACAAAATAGCAATGCCTTTTACAAGGCCAGTATCAGATACAGCATTTGCAAGAGATTCGGTGCGCAAATTACTTTTTGGTGGTAATCCATATATTGAAATAAAATAATCAGGAATTTCTTACTTGTTTACCTTATGAAAAAAAACAAAATCCTATCAATTATTTTCTGGATGGTAGTGTGTATTGATATTCTTGGAATTTCAACTAATATTTCTTTTTTACATTTTACTGCAAAGCCATTATTAATCCCATTGTTGCTTCTGCTTTTAAACTATTCAAAAACTGCTGTGCCAGGAAAAAATTTATTCATGATTGGATTATTTTTTTCGTGGTCAGGAGATATATTTTTATTATTTGAAAGTAGCAATACCCTGTTTTTTATTTTTGGTTTGGTATGTTTTTTAACTACTCACTTTTTTTACATTATTTATTTTTTAAAGATTCCATCTGAAAAAATTTCATTTCTGAAAAAACAACCTTTATTGTTTTTTTTAGTGATAGGTTATGGTGTAACATTAGTATGGTTTTTATATCCGCATTTGCACGAACTTAAATTACCGGTGATGGTTTATGCAACTGTTATTTGCATCATGTTGCTTTGCAGCCTGCATATATTTTTAAAAGTAAATAGCCCTTCAAATTTTTTTTATTTAATTGGTGCTGCTTTTTTTGTAATGAGCGATTCTTTACTTGCAATAAATAAATTTTACCAGCCTTTTGCTTTTGCTGGTGTTTGTATCATGCTTACCTATTGTGCAGCACAATATTTTATTGTAACCGGTTTTATAAAGCAACTACCCCATGACTAAAGCAACATTACTTGCCGAGCTCAGCAACAATACTTATGTAATGCTGAAGCCCTCTCCCATAGAAGGAATTGGCGTTTTTGCCCTGAAGGATATTCCAAAAGGATGCAGGGATATGTTTAGTAAACCAGATATCAATGACAAATGGATTAAAATTTCCAAACAGGAAGTAGAAAAATTACCAACCCACGCCCAATTTGTTATAGGTAATTATTGTTTGTACGATTCCGCTAATTATTTTGTACCGGATTATGGATTTAAAAAAATAGACATTTCACTTTTTATTAATCATTCCAATACACCCAATATCATTTCTATTAATGAGGGTGATTATTTTGAAACCATTAGAGAAATAAAAGCGGGTGAAGAGTTGGTAATTGATTATGGCGGG
>JAYUTC010000195.1:0-4562 GCA_043755395.1 Ferruginibacter sp. | reverse complement strand
AAATACCGAATTGAAAGATTATGTTTTATCATTCGGGTTCCTGGTAATTGCCTGCCTATCTCCTGTACTTTCTTCCATTGCAGATTACAAAGGCAATAAGAAAAATTTCATGCGTTTTTTCTGTTATTTGGGTGCCGTAAGCTGTTCCTTGCTTTTTTTCTTTGATAAAGATCATGTTACCCTTGGCTTGATGTGTTTTATGTTTGCAGGCATAGGTTTTTATGGCAGCCAGGTATTTTATAATTCTTATTTACCGGAGATAGCTGCAGAAAAAGATATGGATAGGATTAGTGCTAAGGGTTACACTATGGGTTACATTGGTAGTGTGCTGATGCAATTAGTTGGTTTTGGTTTGGTTATGACAATGAAAGACAAAGGCCTGGCACTGACTATTACTTTTTTATTAGTAGGTATTTGGTGGGTAGGCTTTGCACAAATAACATTTAACAGGCTACCCATTAGCCCTAAAAGCGAAAGAAAATCAAAAAAACATGTATTGGTAAACGGATTTCATGAACTGAAATTAGTTTGGCAGCAAGTGATACACATGCCGGTATTAAAAAGGTTTTTATCGGCCTTCTTTTTTTATAGTATGGGTGTACAAACAGTAATGTTGGTGGCAATAGATTTTGGTATTAAAGAATTAAAGTTGGCAGACGATAAATTAATTATCACCGCTGTAATAATTCAATTAGTAGCTATTGCAGGTGCTGTTGCCATGTCTAAATTATCTGCAACTTATGGTAATATTAAAGTTTTAATTTTTACTGTTTTGCTATGGATTGGGGTTTGTATTACGGGATATTTTATATACTCAGAATTACACTTTTATATTTTGGCATCATTGGTAGGTCTGGTAATGGGAGGCATACAATCTCTCAGCCGTTCCACATATTCTAAACTGATGCCTGAAACAAAAGACACTGCATCTTTTTTTAGTTTTTATGATGTAACAGAAAAATTTGCAATAGTAATTGGTTTGTTTAGCTTTGGCCTTATTGAAGGCCTTACGAATAATATGCGTAATTCTCTTTTAGCTTTAATTGCATTTTTTGTACTGGGTTTATTATTTTTATTGGTAACCCTTGCAGCGCAAAAAAGTTAAGAAGGCAATAATTAATTTTAACTATGAAACTATTTTCTATAAATACTGGTTATTTTAAATTAGATGGCGGCGCTATGTTTGGCGTAGTGCCAAAATCTATGTGGAATAAACTAAACCCTGCAGATGAAAATAATATGTGCAGCTGGGCTTTACGTTGCTTATTAATTGAAGATGAAGGAAAACTTATTTTGATTGATACCGGCATGGGTGATAAACAGGAAGCAAAATTTTTTGGCCATTACTATTTACATGGCGATGATACCATTGATAAATCTTTAGCCAATCATGGTTTTATCAAAGATGACATTACCGATGTTTTTTTAACACACCTGCATTTTGATCATTGTGGCGGAAGTATTGTACGCGATGGCGAAAAATTAATTCCTGCTTTTAAAAATGCTACTTACTGGAGCAATAAAAAACACTGGAACTGGGCCACACATGCCAACGACAGGGAGAAAGCAAGTTTTTTAAAAGAAAATATTTTACCCATTGAAGAAAGTGGGCAATTAAAATTTTTGGATCTTAGTAGTGAACCCTCAGATGCAAACCTTTTAATTGCTTCACATTCAAGATTGGCCATTCACAAAACAGCAATTATTAAAAATCTTTCTTTTTTTACGATTAACGGCCATACCGATGCCATGATGCTTCCTAAAATAAATTACAATAGTAAAACGATTGTGTACATGGCTGATCTTTTACCTTCTGTTGGCCATATTCCTTTGCCGTATGTTATGGGATACGATATGTTTCCGCTAACCACTCTCAACGAAAAGAAAGCTTTTTTTACAGAAGCTTTAGCCAAAGATTACATTTTATTTTTTGAACACGACCCGGTAAACGAATGCTGCAATTTAAAGATGACAGAAAAGGGCGTTAGAGTGAAAGATGTTTTTAAGTTGAGTGATATTTAAGTGATTGTACCATATTTCTACCAGTCAATAAAAGTTCAATAGCGGTATGCTGTACAAGAGTGCGACGCCAATAAAGTTCAACTAAGAAATATAGCTGGGTTCAAAAACCTATTTCACGCTTATTAATGAAGTCAACGGATAACGTAAATTTTTATACCCCATCATGTCCACTTTAATACTTCCAACAGCTATGGGGCTTTCCACCCTTAATAATAAATGATTGGGATCATCACTTATCCAGGCAGTCATCTTTTCTCCACCTTCAAAAATAGTTCCTTTAATCAGCAGTGGTTTAAATTTTATAGCTTTAAACTTACCGTACCGTGTTTTTATTTTTTCTTTCCCTAAATAACGGATATACATATGATATATCTCATCATCTAAAAACATGTCAAAGGGTATTTTATCATTTACACTGTATTTATTGAAATCAATATTACGAACATAATAAACACCACTAACTACATCCTGTATACAACTAGTAACCGGAAAAACGCCATTGGTGCTAACAGCAGTACCGGCAGATTGATTAAAAGTTACAACATTGTATTTCTTATATCCACCTTCATCCACATTTCTAATAAATCTATAGGGAATTAAATTACTGGTATCAATATAACTTTCATAGCGGTCTCTTACTTTAAAAAAATTATCAAAAAAAGAATACGATTTTCCTTCTCCTACACAATGATATACCTGTTTTCCATTAAACCGTTCTAATGTTGTACTAAATGTAGCCTCACCTGCAGGAATATAAGCACCTAATGCATTATAATATACCTTCATGGTTACTACTTCGCCAGCGTTAAAAGCAGTATTTTTAATGCCGCATAATTCCTCGTAAACAGGTTTAAAACTTAAACAGCATAAACCAATAAAAAGCAAACTAAACTTAGCGGTTCGTATCATTTTCTTTTACTATTTTAATACCTAAAATTAATAGGCTGCCAATTAATGCCGGTATCACCAAATTAATCACCCATATTGCCAAAGCAGCAGTTTCAATACCCAGGGTATTGCTACTAAATAATTTCATCAGCTCCATACTTGCTTTTGCTCTTACAGGTAATTCTAAAAACCCAATTGTGGGAGCAAGCACCATTACCAGATAAAAAACTGCTATTAACCAAAAACTTAACCCCAGATCTATATTTACCTCCATTGCCTGAAGCAGTAAAATATATTGCAGTACAAAAACTAAATAACGCACCAATGATAGTGATAGTATTTTAAACAATTGGATTGTCGAAAATTCATCCAATACAGTTATATGTTTAATCACTTTTGTTAATGCGGGCACTTTTTCCAATAATCGTACCAGCCAGCCTAATCTAATATAAAATAAAAAAAGAAAAAATGTACCAATAGTGCTGATATAAATCAACATATTACCCCAAAATTCAGGTAAAACGTTTAAAGCGTTGTGTTTACTATGTGAAAAAAATCTTAAAAAAATTAGCCCTGCACACCCCATTACCATGGTAATCAGCAACTGGCTTATACTTCCGGCAATATTCAGCGAAATACCTTTAATTCGATTTTCTTTTTTTAAAAATAATATTCTTCCCCCATATTCACCAATACGGTTTGGGGTAAGCATAGTTATACTGCAACCAGCTAAAACGGATTTAAATGCTTTAATAAAAGAAAATTGCTGCACATGTACAACCAGTAACTGCCATTTCTTTGCCTCTATTCCCCAATTTACAAGCATCAGAAAAATAACACATAAAAATTTCCAGCTTTGCCAACTTTGTTTAACCTGTTGCCACCTTTGTTCCAGGTCGGTCTGTTGCAGTAATTGCCTGTACAAACTAAAGCAGAGTATGATCACTAATACAGGTCCTAAAAAATAGTTGATTAATATTTTAATACTTTTGTTCAATACACAATGTTAAATCAATTATTAAATAGAAAAAATTATTACTGTGCCCAAAATTAAACCAACTGTTATTTTAGGAATTGACCCCGGTACTATAATTATGGGCTATGGTTTAATTGAAGTCAATCAAAACAAAATTTCTTTACTTGATATGGGGGTACTGCAACCCGGTAAAATAAAAGATACCTATAAAAAATTACAGTTAATTTATAATACTGTAAGTGGTTTAATTATTAAATACCAACCTGCAACTTTTGCAATTGAGGCACCTTTTTTTGGCAAGAATGTTCAAAGCATGTTAAAGCTTGGCAGGGCTCAGGGTGTTGCAATTGCAGCAGCCATGCGGCATGGCATTGAAGTTACAGAGTACTCACCCAAAAAAGTGAAACAATCAGTTACCGGAAACGGAAATGCCAATAAAGAACAAGTAATGAAAATGTTGCAGCAGATCTTAAATTTTAAAGAAAATCCAAAACATTTTGATGCTACCGATGCTTTAGCCGTTGCTGTTTGTCATTATTTTCAACAAAAAAATCCATTGTTATCCGGCGATAATAAATTAAAAGGCTGGGAGGCATTTGTTGCACAAAATCCTCAAAGAGTTAAAAAAAAATAAAATATTTTGCTACTCATTTTAAACAATTTTCGAAATTTAAAT
>JAYUTC010000194.1:0-4573 GCA_043755395.1 Ferruginibacter sp. | reverse complement strand
ATACAGCAAAATATCTTTGGCCATGGCGTAATCATAAAAACCATTTTCTTTTGCTTCCTCATATACCCAGCTTGTTACTGGTATATTACCTGCATAACCTGCATCACTAACCGCAAAATCGGCTGCGCCAAAAACCATAACTTTTGTTGGCAGCGGTACTTCTTCTTTCCAGTGTGTAAGTTTTGTACTATCAGTAACCAAACGTTCTTCAGTTTTAATACCATTACTCACTATGCTGTAATGCCTGGGTGCAGTAATAATAAATTCCATACTTGCTTTATCCGAAGGGATATCATTACAGGGAAGCCAGTATTGGGCACGGTTAGGCCAGTTATCGCCAAAAAAAGTACGTTTGTTAAAAATATTTTTGCCAATAATTAAGCCATTAGATGGAATACCTTTATATTGAATAACAACTGTTTTAATATAGCCTGTATTTACCCTTGCCCTAAATTGTATTTGTAATTTGCTTTTGGTTTGCAAAAAGGGAAGTCTCTTACCTGCTTCACTTACATTTAATACCTGCATACCTTTTCCTGAACTGTCTGTTTTATTAAGATCTAACGAAAATACAGCAGAGGGTTTTAATAATTTAATACTGATAGTTGCTGTTCCGGTAAGCATGTTGGAATTATCAGAAATTGAAAGTTCAAACCGGTAATGCTGCACATCAATATTAGTGTTATTTTGAGCAGTACCGTAACAACAGCTTATAAAGAATATTAGTAAAAGAAATGCCAGCCTTTTGATATAATGCATTAATACTTTTTTATGAAAATAATAAAACCCCCGGTGTTTTGGTTATCTTTTTATAGTGAGGCTAAATATGGTTAATTAAAAGAGAATAACCTTTTTGCTTTGTAATCTTTTATTCTCGCCAGCATCTTTTTCATTGTAAAATTTTAACAGGTACTAAAAAATAAATACATTTCATTAATCGTATTTTAAAATATTTTTCATGCAATTAATTATTGGCTAATTCTTTAAGTGCTTTTACTAACTGATCAAGCTCTTTTGGTGTAGTATAAATGTTTGGTGAAATCCGGCATCCCTGTACATTGGCATAGTCTATGGCAATAGTATATATTTTATATTTTTTCAGTAAAGTTTCTGCAAGGTCAGCGGGCTTCATGTCTTTAATGCCCACATTGGCAATGCCGCAGCTCCTTTCATTTGCTGCAGGCGTATTTACAACTACATTCGAAATATTTCTAACTTTTGATGACCAGTAAAGTTGAAGGTAACGAAGCCTTTCTTCTTTTCTATCGGGGCCTATTTTTAAATAATAATCAATGGCGTTTGCAACTGCCAGGTAAGTATGAACGGGAGGTGTACCAATGTGGTTCAACCGCTGTATATCATTCTCTTTCAAATTATCGTTTTCGCCAAGCAATGGCCATATGTCTGCAGCATTTTCTTTTTTTACATATAATAAACCTAAACCAAGTGGTACACTCAGCCACTTATGTAAACTGCTGCCATAATAATCGCAATGCAAATCGGGGATTGAAAACTTAAAATGTGCAAATGCATGAGCGCCATCTACCAACACTTTTACCCCTTTGCTGTGCGCCATATCACAAATCTTTTTTACAGGTAATATTTGCCCGGTAATGTTTATCATATGGCATACCATCAGCAATTTTGTTTTGGGCGTTATGGCATTGGCATAAAGATTTACAATCTCTTCATCAGAAGCAGGATGATTGGGAACAGATATAATCTTATTGATAACACCGTGTCGTTTGGCCACCAGCTTAAACATATCAAGCATGGCTCCATAATCCTGTTCTGCCATTACTGCTTCATCGCCTGCCTGCCAATGGGTGCCACCAATTATTAAATCCAAAGATTCCGTAGTATTTCTTGTTATCACTAATTCCTCACCTGTACATCCGGCAAGTACCGCCAGTTTTTCGGCCATAGCTTTATTATCATCAAATCTTTTTGTACGCATATAATAAGAACCCTGGTAGTTTATTTCACGTACATGGCTGATAAATTTTTCCAGAGTTTCCTGCGGAAGAAAACAATAATAACCGTTTTCGAGATTGATATAATCAGGTTTAAGCCGGAAACCATTGCGAATACCTTCCCAAAAATTTTCATCCATTGCCAAATCTTTTGGTATGATATGTTCATACTTTTTTACCCACTTATCCATATTACTTATTGCAGGTACAGCTGCAAATAGAGAGAGATTTTTTATAAAGTTTCGCTTGTTCATATTTCAAGTTACGAAAACTAATTGTTGTTTACAATATTGAAATATTTTAAAATGGTGCAGGACTAACGCTTGTCCAACCACCATCAATAATTAAAGTTTGTCCTGTTATATGTTTTGCTTTATCCGAAACCAAAAACAATGCGGCATTTGCAATATCTGTAACCATTGCGGGGCGCCCCATAGGAGTAATTCTATTCCATTCCGCTGCATAACGGGTGTCATTTAATGTCCTTTCTGTTAAAGTAGCACCGGGCGCAATAGTATTAACATTAATTTTATATTGAGACAGTTCAATAACCAAATTTTTTGCCAGCATTTCCAATGCCGCTTTACTCATTCCATAAGCCGCCAAATCTTTATGTGCCTGATGTGCAGTTACAGAAGAAGTAAATAATAAAGCCCCTCCATTTGTTTGCATTTTCATTTGATTGGCTGCTGCCTGAGCCAAAAAAAATGTACCTCCTAAATTAACCTGCATCACTTTAAAAAATGATGCTGAGGGATAAGTAAAAAAATCTCCATACAAAGTAATACCGGCATTCGCAATTACAATATCCAGCCTTCCAAATTGTTCCACTGCAAAATTCACCATCTGCTTAATAAAAATTATATCACTGCTATCTCCTGCCATTGCAATGCAATTACCCAAATTATTATCATTGATTTGCTTTGCTGATTCATTTGCTAATGTTTCATCAATATCATTTAAAATTACAGTTGCCCCTTCCTTTGCAAGATCATTGCAAATTTTAAAACCAATACCTTTTCCGGCCCCTGTTACAATGGCTACTTTATTTTTAAATTCCATAATAAAATAATAATAAGTTTTAAAATTATCAAAACACTAAAGTAACTATTATGAAAGGTAGTTTTAAGAAATCATTACTGCTATTCTAATTTTATTTGTTTGTTGAATGCGGATACTTCCATTAGAAGAAATTGGTTAAAGCACAATTCTGTACTTAGAGACATTATCAGGAATAGAAGGTTAAATATTTGATGCCATCCGGGGGAGAATTTTATTATTTACTAACCCCTTTATTAATTATTTCTTTTAAAACAGCCATATCCACTTCCTCCAGTTTATTAATGTACAAACAACCTTTTCCTGTTTTATATTTCCCTAATTTTTTCAAAAGTGCCTGTTGCTTATCTACCGTTCCCGAAATATACAATGTTATGTTTTGTTTACGGGGAGAAAATCCCATTATAAACCAATCTAATTCCCTGCCACTTTCATATTTTAAATGCCGGTCGCCAAAACCAATAATGGATGATCCCCACATTTTAGCTTTTGCTTTAGTTGCTTTCTCCATTAATTCAAGAATAGTAAAAACATCTTTTCGTTTTTGTGCCTCCGGAATTTTTTTAATAAAATCATCAACAGACAGGTCTGTTTTTTTAGTTTTTAATTCGGCCATTATATTAAAATTATAAGTGTGTCATTCAAACCCAATTCATTAATGAAAAAATATTTGTTGATATTACTATTGCTGTGATCTTATACAATATCAGCTTAAATAAAATAAAAAATACATCAAATATTTATCAAAATCTAAGTTACTATAAAATTTAAAACTACCTCTCTCCTATTGATAGTTTTTTAAGTGAGCAGGTTGAGATTCTGATCCATTTTAAGTTTTGTATAACCGGTAAATGATTGGAGCTGTTTTTACTTATCTTGCGCGGGATAAAAATTATTATGATGAAAAAAATCTTTTTTTTATTTTTTGCTTTGGCAACAATACAAGTAATTGCACAAACCACACCTAAAATGGATTTCGAAAAATACAATCCCCCTTCTACATTGGTAGTGCCCCAACATAAATTGACGAAAGCGAAATATCCTTTTATTGATGTACATAACCACCAATTTGGTATGCCCGGGATGGATTTAGGTACATTAATTACAGACATGGATAAATTAAATATGAAAGTAATGGTGAACCTGAGTGGGGAAAGTGGAGAGACGCTTAAAAGATCTGTTACTAATATTAAACAGCATTTCCCCAACCGTTTTATTGTATTTGCCAATATAGATTTTAAAAGAGTTGGCGAAGAAGGATGGAGTGAAAAAGCAGCCAAACAGTTGGAAGAGGATGTAAAGAATGGCGCAAATGGTTTAAAAATTTATAAGAGCCTTGGATTTAATGTAAAAGATATAAATGGAATAAGAGTAACAGTTGATGATGCAAGACTTGATTTAATTTGGAAAAAAGCAGGTGAATTAAAAATACCGGTGATCATTCATACAGCCGATCCAAAACCCTTTTGGTCGCCGATGGATGAAAATAATGAACGATGGATGGAATTAGCTACACACCCGGGCCGTAAAAAAAGTGATAC
>JAYUTC010000193.1:0-4573 GCA_043755395.1 Ferruginibacter sp. | reverse complement strand
TCCACCAGCCATTTTACGATACCTTTTTCAATATCATCGCCTCTTTTAAAATCTTCCGGCTTTTCAACAACCCTTTTATCATTCGGTAATTTTTCTTTGCAGGTAAAGCGAATATAAACTTCAGCACCAGGATAAACTGGTTTGGTAAAACGCAATTCATCAATGCCATAATTCAGCAGTACCGGATTTTTTTCATAACCGTCAACAAACAACCCTGCTGCAATACTCATGATGAAATATCCATGTGCTACCTGCTGTTCAAACATAGTGCCGGTAAAATCCGTGGTTTTTATATGAGCATAAAAATGATCCCCGCTTAAATCGGCAAAGCGGTCAATATCTTCAGCAGTGATTACCCTTTTTTCTGTGATGATCTGGTCACCGATCTGCAATTCTTCAAAATATTTTTTAAACGGATGCTTACCCGGATCTTTTCCTTTAGCATTCGGCTGATATACATTGGTAATTTCAGTAAGGGTTGTTGGCGACCCCTGCAAAGCAGTTCTTTGCAGGTAATGTTTTACTCCACGTATGCCACCCATTTCTTCTCCACCTCCTGCCCTTCCCGGCCCACCATGAACCAGTAATGGCAATGGACTACCATGTCCGGTACTTTCTTTAGCACATTCATTATTCAATATTAGAATCCTTCCATGATGTGTTGCTGCGCCTATTACATACTGTCTGGCTGTTTTATAATCTGCAGTTACAATGGTAGATACTAAACTGCCTTTTCCCAATTTGCTTAAAGCAATCGCATCGTCTATATTATGATAAGACATCAATGTGCTTACGGGTCCAAAAGCTTCAATATTGTGAGGCTCAAAGCAATGATGTGGGTTTTCATTCAACAACAATATGGGAGAAATAAATGCCCCCTTTTCGGCATCTGCATCTATCACTTGCACACTATCTAAACTTCCGTAAATGATTTGAGAAGATGCTAATAATTTTTGAACCTGCTCTTTGACTTCAATACGCTGACTTATACCAGCAAGGCTGCCCATTCTTACTTTCTCATTCAAAGGATTGCCAATTACTGTTTGATCCAGTGCTTTACCCAACGCAATATGAATATCTTCCAATTTATTTTCCGGAACAAAAATTCTCCTGATGCCGGTACAGCGCTGTCCGGCTTTCAGTGTCATTTCTTTTCTTACCTCTTTAATAAAAATATCCCACTCGGGCATTCCGGGGTTAACATCATTTCCCAATACAATACAATTCAAACTGTCTGCTTCCATGGTAAAGGGCGTGTTCTCTCTTAAAATATTCGGATTGCTCTTTAACATTAATCCAGTAGATGCACTGCCGGTAAATGTGATCACATCCTGGCTGTTTACATGATCCAGTAAATTGCCGGCACTACCGCATATCAATTGTAAAGCACCTCTTGGTAAAATGTTGGAAGCAATGATTTCTTTTACCACCGCTTCGGTTAAATAACTGGTAACAGTTGCAGGCTTAACAATACATGGCATGCCTGCCAAAAGATTCACAGCAATTTTTTCCAGCATACCCCACACAGGAAAATTGAAGGCATTAATATGAATGGCCACACCTTCTTTTGGAGAAAGAATATGCAGCCCCATGAAAGTATTGTTCTTGCTGAGATTGTGGCTTTCGCCATCTATGCAAAACACCTCATCCGGAAATTTCCTTCTGAGAGATGCGTTGGCAAATAGGTTTCCGATACCACCTTCAATATCTACCCAGCTGTCTGCTTTGGTAGCTCCTGTTTGATAAGAGACCTGGTAAAATTTATCTAAATGATTTCTTAAATGCATCGCCAGCGCTTTCAGCATATTGCCCCGCTGATGGAAGGTCGTTTTGCGTAATGCAGGATTGCCGGTATTTCTTCCATACTCCAAAATGGCTTTAAAATCTAATCCTTTAGTAGTGGCAGAACCAATGTTTTCACCAGTTACGGCATTGTATAAAATTTGACCTTCACCATCACCTTTGATCCATTGGCCGGAAATATAATTATCCAATTTATCCATGTTCCAATCGTTAGTTATAACAGCAAAGCTACTAAGTAAAGTGGATTAGATTTAGTAAGTTTGAGTAACAAAAATTTAAGTTATGAGTGTAGCAGAAATGAAAGTATTGGCTTTTGAAAAACTGGCCGCTTTGTAATCTGAAGCAGAGATTGAAGAAATATTGATTCATTTGGAAAAATTAAATAGTAATCCAAAGGATAAATTTGATGCAGATGCTTTTTTTAAAAAAGCGTCTGAAAAATATGGAGATGTGTTACAAAAATTAGCAGAATGATTTCTAAAGAAACAATATTGAGATTGCATGAACTCTCAATAATTCAGTACGGTGGTTCACAAGGTTTGAGGGATGAGGGTTTAATGGAAAGTGCGCTTGCAAGACCTTATCAAACTTTTGGAGGAGACGATTTGTATCCTTCTTCATATGAAAAGGCTGCTGCTATTACAGAAAGTGTAATTTATTAACCATCCCTATATTGATGGAAATAAAAGAACAGGTTTTCTTGCAATGCTTGCTATTTTAGAGGAAGATAACATTACAATAATGTTGCCCAATGAAGACATATACTCTTTTGTCATCAAAGTTTCTACCGGCGAAATCAACTTTGAACGAATAGTTGATTGGCTGAAAAGCAATACAGCCAAATTATAATCACATTAACCCAAACTGTTTTGCATGATGCATTACATGCTTATAATGCAGCAAAACCCATTCTTCAAAATTTAAATCACCAAAAACAGGATGTTGGGATAAACCAATTTCTCCGGAACTGAATTTTTCTACAAACAAATTGATTTGTTCTTCCAGTTCCTCAATTGCTTCTTGTAAAGAGTTATGTGCAACAGGAAGCGGCTCTTCAGGCAAGACCGGTGCCTTGGTATTTTCTCTAAATTCCTTATCACTCAATAAGAATGCTTTAAACTTTGGAAGATGTTCCTCCGGCGTTACCAGTGGGAATTGTATTTGATTAGTAGATACTTTAAAGAATCCTGCCACATGCTCTACCATTTGCTGGGCATTCATCTTACCCCATTTGCCAACGGTATCCGGATTCAGGCTTTTTAGTTTCGTAACAAAATCATTCTTAATAAAACTAAGTTTATCCTGATCCATATTGCATTGATTGTATCACAAAGTAAAACAAAAAAGCAAGCCATTACGACTTGCTTTTTTATATATCAATACTTTAAAGTTTTATATTCTTGCGTCAATCTCTTTACTAATCCTTTCAAAAATTTCTTCTATCGTTCCTTCGCCTTTTAAGAAAACCACTTTATCAAAAGCTTTGTAGTAGTCGGCAACAGCAGCAGTTTTGCTATGATAAACTGCTATTCTTTCACGGATAACATTTTCGTTGGTATCATCACTCCGGTCGCTGGTTTGTCCACGTTTAAGCAGGCGCTTTACCAGTTCTTCTTCCGTAACCTCCAAAGCAAGCATTACACCGATAGAAGTATTTTTGAGTTCAAGCAATTTATCCAGTGCCTCTGCCTGTGCAGCCGTTCTTGGAAAACCATCAAACAAAAACCCGTTTCTGTCTCCATTTTTATTTACAGTATCCTCTAACATTTTAATGGTAACATCATCGGGAACTAAATCGCCTTTGTCCATATAGCTTTTGGCTAATTTGCCTAAATCGGTTTCGTTTTTGATATTGAATCTAAAAATATCTCCTGTCGAAAGATGTGTTAAATTGTATTTTGATTTTAAAAATTCTGCTTGAGTTCCTTTTCCTGCTCCAGGCTTTCCAAATAAAACAATATTAATCATTTTGTAAAGTTAAGTGTTGTGCGTTATTTCTTTTCGAGTTAGGAATTACGTGCATTATACACATAACTTTTAATTTAATCTTTCAATTTATATATTTCCGGTAAGTTTCTTCCTAAGCCATTGTAATCCAATCCATAACCAACAATAAACTTATTAGGTATTCTAATTCCTACGTAGTCAATTTTGATGTTTTGTTTGTAAGCTTCTGGTTTGAAAAAAAGTGTTGCAATTTTAAAATGTTTTACATTTTGCTGTTTAAATAATTCTTTTAATGCCACCAAAGTATTTCCAGTATCAACAATATCTTCCAGAACGATAACCGTTCTCCCAGTTAAATCTTGGTTTAAACCTATCAGTTGCTTTACTTCATTAGTCGAAGAAGTTCCTTCATAAGAAGCCATTTTAATAAAAGTTACTTCACAAGGTGATTTATAATATTTCATGAAATCAGAAACTACCATAAAAGCACCATTCAAAATACCAACAAAAATGGGTGTCTCATCAGCAAAATCATCCTGAACAAGACCTGCTATTTTAGCAACAGCAAAGTCTATTTCTTGCGCTGAAATAAAAGGAACAAATTGTTTATCGTGTAATTGTATCATTTTTTAAGTTTAAAAATAATTTGCAAATATACTGAATTCTATACGTTTAAAAAAACTCTATTTAACTTAAATGCCTTATTGGTTTAAACATTGTAACCTAAAAAATAGCTGTAAATATTGGCTAATTTACATATCGAAATAAATTCTGCATTGAAGCTCAACATATTTAAAAAGCATTTTACTTTTAAATGTTTATA
>JAYUTC010000192.1:0-11594 GCA_043755395.1 Ferruginibacter sp. | reverse complement strand
CTTTTTCAAATTGTTCTTTTAATTCCATTATATAATTTTATTACGAAGCTACTTTTTACCCAAGATTTTACAAAATTTAAAATAAAAAAGCAGAGACTAGAAAATCTCCGCTGTGTTGTATTTATTCCATTAAAACTCTAGTAAAAAAAGTATGATGATTTGCTATTCTTTTAAAATATTTTTTTGTAATATGTTATCTCCATTACGCAAAACAAGCATATAAATTCCTGATGACAACCAGCTTTGAAATTTGATGCTGTATATGCCCCCCGAATTTATTTTAAGCACTCCGGTTTGTACTACCTGGCCGGCATTATTTGCAACAGTATAATTGTAAATACCTTTTAAATTATCACTTACATAAATATCTATCTTATCTGTTACAGGATTTTTAATTACATAAAAATTCTTATTATCAGTTTGTGATGATGCAATTATTACTATACCCGAATATTTTATCTGCCCATCCTTATTCAGGCAACGCAAACGGTAATATAATTTTCCCTGCACAGCTGTTACATCATTATAACTGTACAATGCTGTTGCATTATAATTTTTAGCATTTTGTATATTAATGGTGGTAAAATTCAGTCCATCAGTACTACGCTGCAATTCATATTGAAGTACATTAAGTTCATTGCCTATTATCCAGTTTAGATGGTTATAGCTAACATTACGTATCCCGTTAAAACTTATGATATCTAAAGGCAATACCCAACTTGTGCTGGCTATTGTAAAATTATTATTGAAGGTTGTTAGACTGTTTGATGTTACTGTACCTGTAGTTGGTACGTCTCCTACGCCAGTGCCACCAATATTTATCCAAAAAGAACCATTAAAATATCCCGACCTGATACCAGTAATAAGTACCTGCGGAATGGGTATTTTGCTATTATCCCAATTCATCAGCACTTTTGCATTTGCCCCGCTTATTTTATTTATCTTCCAGTATTCGTTAGTATCTATTAAAACAATTGGTGAAAAAAGATTTGTATGGTTGGGCGTTGGACCATCGTAATGCCTTATATTAAACTCACTGCTTGCAGTAAGGTTAGTTAAAGCAATACTGCGTTCGTAAGTACCATTGCCAACTGGAAAAACAAAATTGGTACTGCCTATTTTTTTAACCCAACCAACTACATGTTTATTATCATCATCCCCGGTGTAAGAAGAGCCGGATTCATAAATCATATAATTGGGAGTGGCCGAGGTGGTAATTAAACCCGAAGTAAAGGTATGTGTACCTGTAGTACTAAGATTATTATTTAAGGTAATCCCAAAACTATTATCAGTAATAAGATTAAAAGTTTTAAATGTTTGCGTGCCGCTTATTATTTGTGTACCTGTGCCATTTAAATATAAGGTACCGGCACCCGCAGCCATAGCCGATTGATCGTTAGTAATATTCCCTTTTATATACAGGCTACCATTATTTGTTAGTGCAGCACCAGATGCGTTAGTAAAAGATCCGTTTATAAAAAATATATCTGATGATGTACTTACAAATCCAATACCATTATTTTGCACAACTACCTGTGCCCTTAAAGAACAGCTTACAATAAAAATTAAAAATGTTATACTAATTTGTTTCATATTAATTATAGTTTTTGCAATTAATTGTGATACTGTATTCTATGCCTAATTAAATCAATTGCTTCCATCCTACTCAATTATTTTGTTATCATTATTTAAAATAAATATCATTGTAATTCTGCCAAATTAATTAATCCTTCTCCATTCAACACCATCAGATAATATTTCATAAAAATTTGAGCCTGCAGTAACAACTAAAGTTGTTGATGTTGTTGCACTTGCTGTTCTTACATTTCGTGATAATGTTATACTTCCTGTTCCCTGGTTTAATAGACGATATACTCTACCGGAACAAGTGGTAGGGTCTGGCAAGGTCCATGTGGCTGCCCCTCCAGTATTTATAATAATATGATCATTGGCTAAAACTGTATAGGCTCCTGTACCACTTCTAAAACTTGCAGTTTGTGAACCCGTAACTTTTATACCATTTGCTGTAGCCCTTAATTTTTCGTCGGTAGTGGCCGTTCCACCTGTAAAAAGGATAACATCTTTTGCTGCGGCAGCATTACCAATTACTAAATCATTACCTGTAGAATACATATAGGCATTATTAATACCTGCCAAAATCCCTGTACTTGAATATGCACTCGAATTTATCCCCATGTCAATAAAGTTTACTGACTCTGTACCATTATTAGCAGTAGCAACTATGTCTGAACTTGCTAATGCACCATTTGATTTGTTTTGAATATTTAATTGTAAATAGTTATTGATTGATCCTTTTCCGCTAATTACATTATAAGATGAGGTAGTTCCTGCATCAACCAACAACTTTTCGGGATTGGTACCATCCCAAGCTGTGGCACCAATGGCTACTTCACCTGTTCCATTCATACGCATCCTTTCATTTGAAGTTGCCACACCCCCGGTATAAAATCTAAGATTTTTATTGGCTACAGTATTTCCAATTACAAAATCATTAGCGCTTGAATATAACTGAGCATCGCCCGCACCATGATAAATAGAGCTTCCGGTATAACCAGTTGAATTGATCCCCAGTACCACATTATCATCATTATTATTATAAACCCTAAAGTCGGAGCCTGCAGCATTTCCTGAAGAGCTGTTCTTTACTGAATTGCGAACAATTGCGTTTGTATTTCCAATACTCTTAATTAAATTATTAGAAGCAGAAGTACCTGCATCTACCAGCAATTTTTCGGGATTTGTTCCATCCCATGTGGTGGTGCCAATAGCCACATTACCTGTTCCGTTTATTCGCATTCTTTCATTACTTGCTTGCGTTGTACCGCCGGTCATAAATACTAATGACTTTGAAGCAGTTCCTGTTCCTATTAAAAAATTTTGTCCCTGGTTATATAAGTAGGAATCATTGGCAGCACCCATAACACCACCTGAGTAGCTACCTCCATTAATGCCCATATCCACATAATTTGTTGTTTCACTGCCATTATTAGCGGTAGCAACTACATCCGAGGATGCACTTGTACCTGCAGAATTATTCTGAATATTTAATTGCAGGTAACTGTCTATTGTACCCTTGCCAACAATTGCATTTACAGATGTTGTAGTGCCGGCATCAACTAATAATTTTTCGGGATAAGTTACATTAAATGTTGAAGTACCGATTCCTAAACTACCTGTTGTGGATAACCGCATTTTTTCGGTGTTATTGGTAATAAAAGGAAGCGAATAGTTGCTGATAGTACCAATTGATTTTATAGATGGCACTGAGTTACCATTTTGGGTCCAGGAAGTTCCAGACCCCCCAGGTAAACTTTGTGCCGAAATATGCCAATTGGCACCGTTACTAATAAGCGTTATGGTTTCATAAGCCGATGTTAATGTCCATGATGCAGCTCCGTCAATTGTTTGAGCAGAAGTAGTAGCGATAGTTACAACTGGTGTTGGCCCCGCAGTACTTGCATTTTTTACCATATAACTTCTGCCATCGCAGCCTATTGCTGTTGGAAGAGTTATGGTAGCTGCACTTGCACCGGTAAATACCAATAGATTATCTGTTGCAGAAGCTGTTGTGTTTGCAACAAACGCCCTGTAGTTAGTTGAAACTGACCCCCGTACATCTAATGTTGAATTAGGGGTGATAGTTCCAACACCAACTTGAGCATAACCTAATATGCAAAACAATGATGGAAGAAATGAAATAAGAATTTTTTTCATAAATTGGATTTTAGGATAGGTTGATTCATAGTTATTGTAAAACAGTTTTTAATGTATAGTTTTTCTCAATTAAATAATATTTTTTACCATTCAGCATTTATCCCAACAATAAAATTTCTGTTTTTATTTAAAGGGTTAAAAACATAAACAGGTATTGTAATTTTTTTTATAACAATCCCAATCAACACGCCATACTCCGATTCAAAACTGGCTTTATAACCTTTTGTTTGCTGTGTACTAACCCCTGTGTAAAACCATTGTAAAGGTTGATAAGCAATTTCGGTCCAGTTAAAAAAGAAATTATCAGTTACATTTTCGCTGCTGGCTGTATATTGTGTTTGCATTGAAACAAATGTTTTTTTATACTCAACATCCAAATTCAATGCTATTGAACCTCCATTAAATTTACCAAATACAATGCCCAGCATTGGTGTCAGGGCATAATTCACTTTTCCCTCCTTACTAAAATTTTTTCCCAAATAAACTGATGCAGTTTTAAGGTCTTCATAATTATACCTCATTTCGGTATATATTCCTTTTTTACCCAAATGATGAACTAAAGGCATCCACACATACGCTTCCTTACTACTGAGAAAATTATAGTTCTCAATACCACTTTTAGTTTGAGCTTCAGCATTAAGCTGCATCAGAATGCTCCATATGATGATTAATAAGTTCTTCTTCACTTTCTATAATATTTACTTTGGCATGTTGCATTTTATCAAACAATAATATTTCTTTAAGAAAAGGATTCCAGTAAAATATAAGCCGCTCAATAGGTTTCCATAATATTACCCAGCTAAAAACGTCGATTGCATTGCTGAACATAGAATGTATTCTGTGATCCTGGCCGAAAAGAGCAGGTAAAACTCCCTGGCAAAACATAACAATACAAAAGCTTATAAACAATAAGACATAATTCTTCTTTTTAAATTTTTGGAATTCTAATTCCTTGATTTGCTTTTGAATTTGAAAATGCCGACGGATGGTTCGCATAAGAGGGTCTACCATAAACCGCATGCTACCCGACTCACTGCAAAATATTTTATAATCAATAAGGGTATTTCTGCCGGCGCAGGCGATAGATGCATTAAGATAGTCCTGAAAATCGTGACCTAACTGCCGTTTATCTAACCGGGCCGGGTCGTGTGGGTTAAAATAGTCTTTTAAACTATTCTCATCAATCTTAAGAAAGACGCTAATTTTACGAGTTGTAGGTATACTCATATGTGGTTTTTATGTTAGGATATTGTATTAAATGGCTGTTGGATTAACCAAATAATATTTTAATAAGTAAAATTGCTTAAAAAATAATAATAAAATGTAGCGGTATTAATGAATTTATTGTAGAAGAAATTCTATGTTTTTAATATATCAAGCACTTTCAAAACTGAAAAAAGTATAATGGTTACTATATATAACCGGTTTAACAGAGAGGATTTTAAGGATAAGATTACAAATTAAATGCAGTTGCCATTTCTTTTAACTCTAATATATTGTGCACATTTAGTTTTTCAAACAAACGTGCCTTATGGGTGCCTACAGTAGAGGTTTGAATATTTAATGAATTAGATATATCACTTACCGTTTGTCCGCTTAAAAGCAAGGTTACTATTTCAAATTCACGTGGAGAAAGTTTATTAAAGGGATTATCAGATCTGCCTTCCATTGAATCTTCTGCTATTTTATACGCTAAAGTTTCACTAATATATTTTCGGCCACTAAGCACCAGATTTATTGCTTTTATTATTTCTTCTAAAGATGACTCCTTTGAAACAAATCCATAGGCACCGGCCTTCATAAATCTTCTGGCGTAGGTATTTTCGGCACTTACCGAAAAAATAAGCACTTTAGCGGCAGGGTATTTAATGTGTATATACTCTAATAAACCAAATGTATCTGTCTTGGGCATTTGTATATCCATCATAATCAGATCAAACTGGTACTGTTTTAATTTTTCAATTGCACTATCACCATCGGAGGCTTCCTGTATTTCGGCAAGTTGAAATATTTCTGACAGGAGTAATTTAATTCCAGAGCGTACAATAAAATGATCGTCGACAATTAGGAATTTTTTCAATTGAAAGCAGGATTTAAGTTTATTAAGGTATAAAATAAAGATAGAATTTTTTCTACAATAAAATGAAATTTATTACTATAACTTACAAATAAATTACAAAAAAGTTAATACTACCAATACTTAATTCAAAATTTGTACGAAAATCTATCATCATTATAATTAATCTAAAAAAAAATAAACCCTTTACCCCTACCAAGTTAATAATATGAAAAATAATGATTCTCTTCCCCAAATACCTGATGTTATTAAACAAATAACTGTTACCCAAGACGAAGAAAAATACAAACTACTAATTGAAAATTCATTAAGCGCTTTCTTACTTACAATCCCTGATGGAACAATACTTGAAGTTAATAAGGCTGCAACCAATATGTTTGGCTATAGCCCGAATGAATTTAAGACAATAACGAGGCAGCAAATTATTGACCATAATGACCATAATTTTAAGATTGCTTTAAAACAACGTGAAAACAACGGATATGCCAGAGTGGAAGCCACCGGAATTAAAAAAAATGGCGACCGCTTTCCAATAAAAATTTACTCATCTGTTTTTACAAATGCTGAGGGAGAATTAAGAACAAGTACATTAATTAATGACATTACCGAAACCCGCCACTTAAGAGAATTAGACCGGATTGAAAAAGAAGTTTTGGAAAAAAACACACGTACCAACAGTAAAATTGAAAAGACATTATCTTTTTACCTTAAAGAAATAGAAAAACTGCATCCCGGAATGCTTTGCTCTATTTTGAAATTGAAGGGGAATAAATTATTTAACTGGTCATCTGATTCATTGCCTGAAAATTTTTGTACTGCTATTGAAGGAATAACAATTGGCGAAAATGTCGGTTCCTGCGGAACCGCTGTTTTCAAAAAAGAAAAAGTTATCGTTACTGATATTGAAAATGATGTAAAATGGGCTAATTATAAACAGTTTGCTTTAAAAGACGGTTTACTTTCCTGTTGGTCGTACCCTATTATTAATTCGAGAAATAAGGTTTTGGGAACCTTTGCCATTTATTACAATAAAAAAAAATCTCCATCAAAAGAAGAAGAAAAAACTATTGAAAGGGCTACTAATATTTTAGCAATAATTCTGGAAAATAAAATGACAGATGCTGCTTTATTAAAAAGTAATGAAAGGTTTGACCTGTTAGCTAAAACTTCTGATAATCTTTTATGGGAATGTGATTTATTAACCGGAAATATTTACAGAACCGAACTGGGATTGGCAAAAGTTTATGGTCATAGTTCAAATAAAAAAATAAAAACTTTTGAGACATGGTCAAATTTCTTACACCCGCAGGATAAGGATAGAGTATTAGGGGTAATTCAAAAGTCAATTCAATCAGAAAAAGAAACTTATTTCCAATGTGAATATCGTTTTAAAAAGGAAGATGGAACTTATGTTTATATAAATGACCACGGCTACATAATTAGAAATGAAAAAGGTGTTGCAGTAAGAATTTTTGGTGCTGCTGAAGATATTTCTCAAAGAAAAGAAAACGAAAAGACAATTAAAGAAAGCGAACAACGCTATAAAATGTTTGTACAAAATAGTACGGAGGGCATTTGGCGAATAGAATTAAATGAAGCCATCCATATATCTACCCCTGTTGAGGAAATGATTGACTATTGCTATAATAATGCATTTATTGCAGAGTGTAATGATACTTTTGCAAAAATGTATGCCTATAAAAATGCAAAAGAAATGATTGGCATTTCACTTAAAGAATTAATGCCGGCCGACAACCAGGAAAATATGGACTACCTGAGTAAATTTTTTAAAGATGGTTTTAAAATATCAGGAGCAATAAGTTATGAAACGGATAAGGAAGGCAGGGAGGTGATTTTGCTTAATAATATGATAGGCATTGTAGAAGATAATTATTTAAAAAGAACCTGGGGTATTCAAAGGAATATTACCGAACAGGTAAAAACTGAAAAGGCTTTAAAAGAAAGTGAAAACCGCTTACGCACTATAGTAGAAACTGAACCGGAATGTATTAAAATTTTAAATGAACAGGGCGAATTACTTGAAATGAATCCTGCCGGATTAGCTATGATAGAAGCGGATAATTTACAACAGGTAATGGGTAATAAAATTTCAACAATATTATTTCCCAGGTATATAGATGCTTTTAATAAATTAATTAAAGATGTTTTTAATGGAAAATCAAAAAAGCTTGAATTTGAAATAACAGGCTTAAAAGGCACCATCCGATGGTTGGAAACCCATGCTGTTCCATTAAAAAATGACAACAAAGAAATTTATGCATTATTGGGTGTAACACGTGATATTACCGAAAACAAAAGAACAGAAGCATTGCTAAAAACTACTTTAGAAAGATACCGTGATTTATTTAATAACAATCCGTCAACCATTATTATTTGGGATTTTGATGATTTAAAAATTATTGAAGCTAATGAAACTGCCATTCAATTATATGGTTATACTAAGGAAGAAATGTATCAATTAAATGTTCTTGAATTTCGCCCAAAAGAAGATTATAATGATTTTCTTGAATTTGCCGGGGAAATCAGGAAAAAAGGATTTACTAATAATACTATAAGGCGACACCACATAACCAAAACCGGAACACACATAATTATGGAAATAACCTCTCATACCATAATTTATAACGGGAAAAAAGCCGTATTGGCATTAGGTAATAATGTTACGGAAAAAGTTCAGCTTGAAAACAGCCTTATGGAAGAAAGGAAAATAAGGCAACAACAAATAACAGATGCTGTAATAACCGGACAGGAAAAAGAACGTTTAGAAATCGGACAGGAACTTCATGATAATATTAACCAGATACTGGCCACAACAAAACTATACCTGGATTGTGCTTTGGTGCAAAAGGATTTTAGCGCCAAACTGATAAATGAAAGCAAAATGCTTACAGAAAAAGCAATGTTGGAAATAAGAAGACTTTCCAACTCATTAATTCCACCATCATTAGAAGAAATTGGCTTATTGGAGGCTTTAAATGATTTGGCTGCAAATATTAAAGAAGTAAATCCATTAAGAATTATTATTTCCATGAAAGACATTACTGAAGATGAATTAAACAAAAAAATAAAACTTACTATTTTTAGAATTGTTCAGGAACAATTAAATAATATTCTTAAACATGCCAATGCCAAACAGGTAAAAATAAGTATCACAAAACAAGAAGAGCAAATATTCCTGAGTATT
Organism: Ferruginibacter sp.; assembly: GCA_043755395.1. GTDB lineage: Bacteria > Bacteroidota > Bacteroidia > Chitinophagales > Chitinophagaceae > Ferruginibacter. The sequence goes on along the minus strand of JAYUTC010000192.1, from coordinate 2,577 downwards.
AAAGATGATGGAATTGGTTTTGATACAACACAAAAAAGAAATGGAGTAGGACTAAAAAATATTATAAGCAGATCTGAGGTAAATGGGGGTAAAGTGATTATCCAATCTGATTCGGGAGAAGGATGTTTGTTATCCGTGGTATTTAATTAAATTATAATTTAACTTAATTTTTTGTATAAAGAAATATTGTAAGTATTGATTTATTTTTGAAAAAACAAATTGATTCCCATCCTGTTATTTACTTAATCTTTCCCAATTGATTTGGCCAATAATGTTATTTTCTTCATCTATACTTAAATAAGCTACATAAGCTTTTCGATCAAGACGTAAAGCCAGATCGATTAGTGCAAATTTATCGGTACCATTTAATACAATTTGTTCATCGGGCTGTAAAACTGTTTTTAAATGAACTACAATATTTTCCTTTATGCCATTTGCTAAAATGTCAACCGAGCCGGGGTGCCATTCATTTATTATTATATCAGTATACCCATGTTCTTTAAGCCAATTTTCCAAATATCCAATCGCAGCTATTTTAATTTCTTTAATTTTTAACTCTTCCATTTAATTTATTTTGAGACTCAAATATAAGAGATTTAGCATTATTACTAAGTATTTATACGTATTTAAATAGTATTTTCCACATTTAGTTTATAAAATTTGATTTTTAAAATTTTCATACTTATTGCCCCATTTTTTAACAATATTTCAAAAAACAGGCCAAATTTTACATTTTTTATGTACTTGCTATGACTTTTTGTTTTTAAGTCGTTTTAATTCCCCAAACAGTTGCATGCATTTGTCAAACAATATTATCATACTAATTGTTTTAAAAATAAAAATTCCACTAAAAAAGCGGGATAAATTGTATTAATAATATTTAGTACAGCAAGAAGTAATTTCTTAATTAATTCAGAAATATTTAAACTTTTGAAGGTTAATTTTAATTGAAATTACTTTTGGAATAAAAGGGTAAAGAAAAGATTACCCAAACAAGGGAAGCAACTTAATCTCGTTTCTATATAAAATTATTTTTTTACTGTTTTCCAATTGTTTCAGCAATCTTGATACTACCACCCTTGAAGTTGCCAATTCGTCGGCAATAAGGTAATGAGATGCTTTGATAACATTTGAACCAGAAAGGCGTTTTTTTTCCTTCAGATAACCAATAAGGCGTTCATCCAGTTTATGGAAAGCAATACTTTCAATAGACTTTAGCAGTTCCAAAAACCGCTCATTAAAACTACGCATGATATAGTTTTTCCAGCCCGGGTATTTACAAAGCCATTCATCCAGCTTAATATGAGGTATGCCTATTAATTCTACATCGTCTTCTGCTATGGCTTTTACTTCACTTTTTTTTGCTTCCATGCAGCAGCTATAGGCCATAGAGCAACTTTCATTACTTGATAAATAATACAACAAAATTTCATTGCCCTTATCATCCAGCCGGTACACTTTAACTGTACCTTTAATAATAATGGGCATCATACGGATGTACTTTCCATAATCCATAATGATATCACCTTCTTTAAAATATTTTAATTCACCAAATTGCTCCATTTCTTTTATTAAAGCAGGTTCAAATGTTGAATCAAAACCATTAGACTTATTCATAACATTTTAAAAGTACAAAGCATAAATTAATTGTATGCTGTTTATAAAGTTAAAAATAAATTGATCATTGCAAGCTAAGCCAATCCATATTAATTTAACGAAACTGGTAATCAACACCTGTAACCTGAGTAAGCAAAGTTTGTGGGGCATCTAAAATATCTGCATTTATAGGAGGTGTTGGTGTAACCGGCGAATTGGCTTTCAGGTAATCTTTCATAACAGAATGTAGGGTATATGGCGTATTTGTTGCATTAGTTACATTTTGAATCCTGCAAAGCATATCAATAGGGTCGCCATCTCTTTCACAGGCACAAATATTATAACTCTTATCCATGTTGAGGGGTACATCTGCAACAAATATTTCCTGCACCCTATTATCTTTTTCTGCAAAAGCATTAAAAGATATTTTCATTCCCTTAAACTTTATTACCCAGCCACCAAAACGTTCGGATGCATCTTTAGCAAATACATTATGCAGTTCTTTTTCAAGCCAATTCCATATCTGCTTGCCTTTAACTGTACCGGTTCTTACTATACTATCCACAGGAAACATATCGTAAATATATCCGTTGGTAATTGGAATATTGCCGGTGTTATCGGGTGTTGTACGTGGCGGACAAAACCTAAAACCATTTGATAAAACAATATCTACATCTTTGGTTTTCCATTTCAATGCATCCAGTATCATGGTATCAATAGGGTTTTCTACCACAAAATACCTATACAAAGGAATGGTACTGTAACCAGCAATGGTATTCATATCCTTTGTAAAAGGCGTTTCATTTTCTTTAATTAAGGCAGCAATTTTTGTTGAGGGTTTAAATTTGTCTGCTGTTATTTCCACCAGTTCATAATCGTCCTTAATTACTTTACCGTTTTGTATGGTAAGATTTAGTTTACCCACAAAAGAACCAAATGCACCAGGCTCCACCACTTTTGCATATTTGCATTGTATTGGTT
>JAYUTC010000191.1:0-4603 GCA_043755395.1 Ferruginibacter sp. | reverse complement strand
CCGCTGATTGTAATGTTACCCGGCATAGCAGCATTTGTTTTATATAAAGGAAATCATCTACCTCAATTGGTTGGTGGTAAAGATGGCGCTTATTCTGCAGTGCTTACCTTTTTGCCAACCGGGTTAAAAGGATTGTCTGTTGCAGCTTTAACAGCTGCTATTGTAGCATCGCTGGCAGGTAAAGTAAACAGTATCTCCACCATTTATACATTAGATATTCATAAGAAATATATTCAGAAAGAATCAACCGAAAGATCTCAGGTTTATATCGGCAGGTTTGCTGTGTTTGCAGCCATGATCCTTGCCGTACTTTTTACATGGAATGATGTATTGGGAATCGGCGGCGTTGGTGGATTTACTTATATTCAAAAATATACCGGCTTTATCAGCCCTGGTGTGTTTGCTATGTTTATCCTTGGTATGTTTTGGAAAAGAACTACTGGTGCTGCTGCTATAGCAGGACTTATCACAGGATTTGGATTGTCAGTTTTATTCAATGAATTTGCGCCTGGCTTATTCGGAAGTGATACTTTATTTTACACTGCTTATCCTAATGGCAAAGGTGCGTTTGAAATTCCTTTTCATATCTGTATGGGTTTATCATTTATGTTCACTATGATTGTAATGGTGCTCATCAGCCTTGCCGGGCCAAAAATTAATCCTAAAGCATTTATGCTGGATAAAGAGATGTTTAAATTAAGCCCCTCTACCACAATATTAATAGTGATCACCCTGCTGATCATCTTTGCACTGTATGTTAAGTTTTGGTAAAAAAGGGTTTTAATTTATCGAAAATATATTGTCGCCCATGCAATCAGTTTGAATTGCATGGGCGATTTTGTTTTATCAATCAATGCGAAAAATAAGGTGAAATGAAGATGATAATTCATCAGGGAGCCTAATGAAGGAAGTTTATTTATGTTGAAATACTTTATACTTCTTTTTTACTTCCAGTTTATCAAGCCAGTTATTAAGCCCTTGCATCGTTATTTTTTGTTTGTCTTTTTTTAACTCATCCAGGTACTCATAATTAACCGGCTGGTTGTTGATTTCATTTATTTTTTGAGTGAGTTCTTCCACTTTTATTTTTTCATCCAAAAAGGCTGTGAAGTAACTGTGGCTGGAGTGTTTTTGATGAGGCTGGTAATTTTGTTCTTCATAGTTCCTGGTAAATAAAATTTTAAATACAATGTACACAATCAGCGGGCTTCCGATATAAATGAGGAATTCAAAAATATCATACGTTGTATATAATGATTGCCCTTTTTTTATAAAAGGCCAGAATGCAGTGGAATCAGCTCCTTCCTCAGCATAAAAAAGAAATCCAAGGTGGATAAAGAACCATACACTGTAAAATGCTGCAACTAATCTTTCTATCCTGGTTAATCTTTCCATCAACAGAATGTATTAAGGTATTAAGATAAAGTTTTTTTTACTCATCGTCAAACCTGATTCCGTTCAAATGATTAAAAATCCTCCTATCACATATACATGTGTTAACGAAAACCATTCATGTAATCAAATACTCAATTCATCCAGATTGATTAGTAAGCCTGTAACATTTGAGATTGCTTTGCGTATAAATCATGAAAAACAAAAAAAATTTACAAAATGAGAAAGTTAATTACAGTGGTCACAGTACTGTTGCTGCTGACAGCCATAAAAACAACTGCACAAAGTACCGCTTCTATTAGAGGAGCAATTAAAGATGGTAACAACAAGCCATTACAATCAGTAACGGTTTCATTATTGCAGGCAAAAGATTCCAGCCTTATCAAAACAGACATCAGCGATGCCAAAGGAAATTTTGAGATTAATTCAGGAAAAGAGGGAATTTTTTTACTGAGTTATTCCAGTGTTGGTTTTGAAAAAATTTACTCCGCAGTATTCGAGAAAAAGGCTGATCAGAAAATTGATGCCCAACCAGTAAGCATGGTAGCAGCAGCAGGTAAATTAAAAGAAGTAACCGTGGTGGCAAAAAAACCAATGATAGAAGTAAAAGCGGATAAAACTGTTTTTAACGTGGAAGCAAGCATTAATGCTGCCGGAAGTAATGCACTGGAATTATTGCAGAAGAGCCCCGGCATGCAGGTAGACAACAATGATAATATCAGCATGAAAGGTAAAACCGGTGTAAAGGTTTATGTGGATGGCAAGATGATGCAACTGGATACCAAAGATCTTGCAGCATATTTAAAAAGTATCAACAGTAATGATATTGAAGCCATTGAAATGATCAGTAACCCAAGTGCTAAATATGATGCCAGCGGTAACGCTGGTATTGTAAATATCCGCTTAAAGAAAAATAAAAGATTTGGTACCAACGGAAGTTTGAATACTGGCTTTGTTCAGGGTATAACACCAAAAGGAAATGGATCAGTTAACCTGAACTACCGTGATAAAAAGATCAATGTATTTGGTAACGTTGGTGGAAACATAGGCAGGTATGAAAATACATTAACGCTTTACAGGATACAAAAAGATACACTGTATAATCAAAAAACTGAAATGCACAGTAATGATAAAAGTGTGAACATAAAAGGTGGTGCTGATTATTTTGTGAATGATAGAAATACAATCGGCTTTATTGTTACCACTAATTTCAGCAACAATGAGTGGAGCAGCAAAGGCAATACAGGAGTATACTATAACCCAACCGGAAAGTTTATTAAAAATTTACAAGCCTTTAATAACGTACCTGGCAAAAGAACCAATGCTAATTTTAACATTAACTACCGGTATGCGGATACCAGCGGCCGTGAAATAAATTTTGATGCTGACTATGGTTTGTTTCGTGGTGCAGGAAGCAGCTATCAGCCAAATTATTATTACGGCAGCGCCAATGATTTTTTATACAGTATTGTAAACCGCAACTATACTCCAACAGATATAGATATCTACACTGCTAAAGTAGATGCTGAACAAAAATTGGGTAAAGGTAAACTGGGATATGGTGCTAAATTTTCTTACGTAACAACAAAAAACACGTTTGATTTTTTTACTGATACAGCACTGAATGAACCAAAATATATTCTTGAAAAAAGCAATAGTTTTAAATACACTGAAAATGTAAATGCAGCTTATGTAAATTATCAGCAGCAGCTTAATGCCAAATGGAGTATACAGGCTGGATTAAGGTTTGAGCAGACCAGTAGCAAAGGTGCCCTTACCAGGGCTGATGGACAAAAGCAGGACGATGATAATGTAAAAAGAAATTATTTTAATGCATTTCCTTCAGCGGCGCTTACCTGGAATATTAATCAAAAACATTCTCTTAATCTCACCTACAGCAGGAGAATTGACCGGCCTACTTACCAGGATTTAAATCCTTTTGAAAATAAACTGGATGAGCTGACTTATCAAAAAGGCAATGCGTTTTTAAGGCCTCAGTATACTGACAATGTAGAGCTGGCACATACTTTTTTAGGTTTTATAAATACCGCTGCTGGCTATAGCCATGTGAGTGATTATGCAACACAGATAACAGATACAACCGGTAATGCAACGTATGTACAACAACAAAACCTGGCTACGCAGCAGATCCTGAGTTTTAATATTGGGGCACCAACACAAATTAAAAAATGGTGGAATGGTTATGTTAACTTCTGGTTCAATTATCAAATGTTCAGAGGTGCCATTGGCGGTAAAGAAGTAAAGACAAATATCCCGATGTATGGCGCTTATTTGCAACAATCATTCACGTTAGGAAAAGATTATACTGCTGAAATCAGCGGATGGTACAGCGGGCCTTCTGTATGGGGTGCAACATGGAAAACAAAACCACAGGGTGGTGCTGATATTGGATTGCAGAAACAATTGTTTGATAAAAAGGCATCTGTAAAAATATCCTACACAGATATTTTTCATACCATGCCATGGAGTGCAACAAGCGATTTCGGGGGCTTGTATATTAAGGGAACCGGTAATTGGGAAAGCCAGACATTCCGGGTGAATTTTACCTGGCGTTTTGGAAGCAGCCAGATCAAAAATTCCAGGGAAAGAAAAACAGGATTAGAAAGTGAAGCAAAAAGAATTAAAGGTTAAATCAATCTAAACCAGTCTGGCTGATTCTTCAGTACGATTAGGCAGCTTATTAATGATAGATTAGAGCAAAGCCGCAGGAACGATTATGTACTTGTGGCTTTGCTGTTTTATAAACAGGTGCTTGCCATTTATTTTTTGATTATGGAATGATAAATCTGCTTACAGGTATTTTCTTTTTGTAAGAAAGATGAATATTGTTTACTGCTGATCTTTATTACAGAATCGCTAATCTTTTACTGGTTTAAATAAGTAAAGACCCCGCTAAAAAGCAGGGTCTTAGTTATCCAAACAATCCATAAAAACAAAAGCTCTTAATCGTCAGGCTACGATACTTTAAATTTTTGTCTTATGAAAAGTCTTAGAATCTTGGGCATCTTACAGCATCTTTGCTGCTATGATCTTTGTTTATAAATTTTTGATAACTCAATCCCAGTTCAAACCCACCCCGCCCTCTTGTTGCGGTAGATAGTTGAGAAGTATTGATATCATAGCTCAAAGAAATAGCCAATGGTCTTATTTCAAGTTTTGCTACAGGTATAATGGCATCTTTCCATCTCAT
>JAYUTC010000190.1:0-11687 GCA_043755395.1 Ferruginibacter sp. | reverse complement strand
GCACATCAAACATTTTTTTGCCGGTATCAAAATATATATCAAATTCTAATCCACTGCTTTTACTCTCTACTTTATTCATTAATTCAATAGTATTAACAGCTTTTATCCATTCTTTACCAGCGTTTATTAATACAGCTTTATGTGAAGGTTGTTTTGCTGAGATACTTAAATCCGGAAATTTTTTTGGCAGCATTACTCTAATTAATCCTTTATGCAGCACAGAGTCTGCAAAAATCAACAGCATAATGATTAATGCCATTAACTTATATTTGTTTCTAAAAATCCAGTTTAGCACCATGAATATAATGTTGTATGAAAATTAATTTTTTTCCGGTGTCGGGTAAAGCCATTTGGAAAAATAACAAACCATTTATCCTATTTGTTTTTATACTGCTAATAATTTATTTTTTTATAAAAATAATATTTTACTGCTATAACTATCATTTTATATTTAACAATGATGAGGGAAATATTAACCTTAACTTAAATGTGGAACTTGTAAAATGGTCTGCATGTTATGATTTGTTAATTATTTTACTGATAAATGTTCCCTTCTTGTTTTTTTTGCAATTGAGCGGGCGTGTCTTTAATAAAATGATCATCTTTATAATTTTACCAATATTTACCATCCTTAACAGCTTTGCAATTTTATTAAATATTGTTGATATTTTTTATTTCCGGTTTCATTTTCAAAGGGCCAATGCAGATTTACTTTATGTTTTAAATTATCCTTTTAAAGAATTATTTCACTTAAATATTTTTATTGTTGTTTCCTTTATTATTACAGTAATTATTGTAATTATACTTATGGTAAAGCTGTGCAGCAACCTGCGTTATTCCATTGCAGGTGGAAACCGTTGCACTTTTGTAACATTGCTGTTTGTTTTAGTGATTATACTATTGCCTGTTTATAAAAATAAATTTATTAAAATATCTGTACCTGCATATCCACTTATCAAATTAAACAGCAAACAGCTGCTTTTAGTACAAAACTCTTTTCACACTTTTACTTATTCTTTATTTAGAGGCAGGCATGATCTGGCTGTAAAAAATTATATGCCTGTTGAACAGGCTAATGCTGAATTCTCATTTAAATATTTGCCCGTTTTAAAAAGAGAGGACACTGTACAAAAGAATATTGTGCTGTTTATAATGGAAAGTGTGCCTTTTGAATTTTTTGATTCGGCCAGTATATACAAAGTAGCCATGCCATTTTTTGATTCTATTATGCAAAAAAGTATTTTTTTTAATAATGCTTTTTGCTATGCCCACGAATCAAATAAAGGGATTACAGCTATTTTAGCAGGTATACCTACAATTACGGATATACCTTTTTATCACAGTTCTTTTATTAATATGCCTATTACTCCTGTTGGTACAGCATTACAAAAAAACAATTACCAATCTTTTTTTTGTATTGGCGATGATTATGACAATTTTGGTTTTGCCAAATGCAGTAACTGGCTTGGTATACAGCATTATTATTGCAAAACAGATATTGCCAAAAACGAAAAATTACCTACCCATACAATGGGCTTACATGATGAATATGTATTGAATTTCATGAACCGGAAAATTGATGAATTGCAGCAACCATTTTTTGCAGTAAATTATAATATTTCTACTCATTATCCATACGATTTACCCGCTGACTACAAAAAAATATTTAACAGCAATTACACTGCTCCAATGAAGAGTATGAGCTATTATGACTACAGCCTGCACCAATTTTTTAATGTTGCTAAAACCAAAAACTGGTTTAATAATACCATTTTTATTTTTTGCTCAGACCACTGGCTGATGCCTGATGACAATAAAGTGGATTATAATGCAATAAGTGGCCAAAGAATTCCAATAATTATTTTTGACCCATTAGTAAATAAAAAGATACTTAACCCAATGCCGGTGAGCCAGTTTGATGTACTGGGAACTATTCTTGCAATAGGCAGGTATAAGGACAGTGTAATTAGTTATGGTAGAAATTTATTAGACAGCAGTTCACTCAATAAAATTACTTTTTCGAAGATTAATGCAAATTTATATCAGGTAATTGACACCGCATATGTTTTAGGCTTTAATGCAAGCAATGACAAGCCCGAATATTTATTTAATTACAAAACAGATATTAACCTAAAAGAAAATTTGCTTCAAAAAATATCTGCCAGTCCTGTTGTTACTAAACTAACAGTAAAAATAAAAGCGTTTTTACAAAATGTTACCTTACAGTATCATAGCAAAATTTTAAACTAAATCTTTTATTTGAAAATATTTTTTTCTTTTATCTACTAATTTTCATTAAAAATGCATTGCTTTTCCATACCCCTTTTTTTGCAAAAAAGAGAAATCCGGTAATATTTTCTATTGCGAAAAATTTTCTAAGTGGAAAACCGCAAAAGACCGTATAATTAACATACTATAATTAGAAAAACTACGTTAATACTCTGTTGCAGCTATTTTAGCTATTAAATATGTAATATATGCAATATGTGTTTGATACATTTTAATAGTTAACAAGCAATATTATAGGTAATTAAAGGGCTGAATGTTTAATCCACCGCTATGAAACCACAAGGTAAAAAACATATTAAAAACGCTGATGCTTTTCTCAGTATAAGCTATAAGGCAGGAGAAATATTACCCGCTGATTTATCAAATATTGATGAAAGTGTTATTGTAACCACCACAAAATTTAATATCACAGGATTTAATAAAGTAGCTGAATTAATTTTTGGTTTATCGGATAAACATACTAATAAAACCTTAAGCGAAACACTAAATTTCAGTTTTAAAAATACTTCCCGTTACAAGTTTATTCTTTCACTTTTTAAAACAGGCAGCTGGAGTGGAGAAATAATTTTTACTACAGCAACCGGGCAACAAATAAATTTACTTTCAACTGCAACTTTATTAAATACTAACAGCACTGTTGTTATTACCAATAAACTTATTGCTGAAGAAAACAGCAACAATAAGATAGAAATACCCAATAAAAGTGAAACGCTTTTTGGTATGTTTATGGAAAACAGCCAAACCGGCTGCTGGATGTATGATGAAAATGATTATATAGTTTTTGCAAATAAGGCTTATACCGATTCTACAAATATTGAAGGTGATCCAACAGGTAAACATTTATCCGAAGTTTTTCCCGAAAATCTTGCCAATAAATTAATTGCCCGAAATAAAGAGGTATTTAAAAACAACATACCAATAGCATCAGAACACAAATTAACCAAGGCTGATGGAACAGTTATTCATTTTATGTCAAATGCCTTTATTTTTAAAACAGCTGATAATAAACGTTTTATCGGAGGGCAGGCAATTGATATTACAGACAGAAAAAAAAATGAAGACCAAATTGAAAAAATGCATGAGCGTTTTACCTTTGCCGTTAATGCAACATCAGAAGCCATTTGGGATTTAGATTTAAAAACAAAAGAGATATACAGAAGTGAGGCTTTTTATAAAATTTCGGGATATTCGAAGGAGCAGGTAGACAGCAACCTTGACTGGTGGTTTGATAAAATACATCCGGAAGATAAGGAAAGGGTTAAGAAAAATTTTGAAAATGATTTAAAATCGGGTAAAAGTAACTGGGAAGATGAATACCGTTTTCAATATGCAGACGGTACGTACAGAAATATTACAGATAAAGGATTTGCTGTTTACGAAAATAAAAAACCTATTCGTTTAATTGGAGCAATACAGGATATAACCGAACGAAAAAAATTAGAATCACAATTACTAAATGAGCAGGTAAAAAAACAAAAATTAATAAACCAGGCAACAATTGAGGCGCAGGAAAAAGAACGTGGTATGATAAGTGCAGAATTACATGACAATGTGAACCAGCTTTTAATGAGTGCTAAATTACATATTGGCGCTGCAAAAAATAATGAAAATCAAATTGAATTATTGGATAAGGCTTCAAATTATATACTGCAGGCTGTAGAAGAAATCAGAAATTTATCAAAAAGATTAAATACATCTATTGTAAAATCGGTGGGCTTGCAACAAAGTATTGAGGATATAAGCCGGAATATGAAACAGTTTAATGATATTGATGTTTCCATTAAAATTGATCAAATTGTAATTGAAAAATTAACGCAGGAACAGCAGCTGGTAATCTATAGAATTATACAGGAACAAAGCAATAATATTATTAAATATTCAAGGGCTGTGGCTGCAACCATTTCCTTAACAGAAAAAAATAATCAATGTTACCTTGTAATAAGTGATAACGGTATTGGCTTTGATAAAGAAAAACAAAAAGCAAATGGCATTGGCTTTATCAACATCTTTAACAGGATAGATGCTTATAACGGTAAAGTAGAAATTATCACTTATCCTGATAATGGCTGCACTTTAAATATAAACATGCCCTATGTTGTTTAAACTTCCCTTAGCTAACACCAGATCCGTCATTAATAACAGACTCCGGTTTTACAAAATGTAATTTACCCTCCTTATCTTCAGCCATTAAAATCATCCCGTTACTTTCGATGCCCCTCATTTTACGGGGAGCAAGATTGGCTACAACTACTACCTGTTTATTAATAATTGACTCCGGAGAAAAATGTAAAGCAATACCGCTAACAATTGTTCTTTTTTCGTAGCCCAAATCCACTTCCAGCTTTAAAAGTTTATCTGCCTTTTCTACTTTTTCGGCAGAAAGTATAGTACCTACCTTCAAATCAATTTTTGCAAAGTCATCGAAAACAATTTCGGGTTTCAGATTTGTAATTTCAGATTTTTTTTCTTCCACTTTTATAATTTGAGTATGCGGTTTTGAATTTGTTTTTAATTTTTCAACCTGTATGGTTATTTCTTCATCTTCAATTTTTCTGAATAATAATTGGGGTTCTCTTAAACTATACCCAACACTTAACAATTTTATTTTTCCGGCATTTTCCCAATCCAGCATTTTATCCACCACCTTCATCATATAGCATAATTTGTTAGCAGTGTTGGGTAAAAACGGGTTGATCAACACAGCAAGATTGGCTGTTAATTGCAAACAAAGATGCAATGCATTATCGATTAATTTTTGATTGCCCGGATTTGCATCAAGCGATTTTGCTACAATCCATGGTTCTTTTTTCTGCATGTACTGATTGCCTTTACGGCTTAAATCTATCACTTCAAACAAAGCCTCTCTGAATTTATAATCTTCTAAACAATTTTCAATTTTAATTCTTGAATTTTCTATTTCCTCTATTATCCATTTATCCTGATCATCTAAAACATCGGCATGTAATGGCGGTACTTTGCCACCACATAATTTATGCATTAACACCCAGGCACGGTTAACAAAATTTCCAAAAACACTTACCAGCTCACTGTTTACTGCATCCTGAAACCCCTTCCAGGTAAATTCGCTGTCTTTTGTTTCGGGTGCAATTTGTGTTAAATAATAACGCAGCATATCAACACACTGAGGGCCGCCATTTTCTTTATTTACAAAGTCATCAATGTAATCCTGCATCTCCAGTTTCCAGTTACGGCTGGTACTCATTTTATCTCCTTCCAAATTTAAAAACTCATTGCTGGGTACGTTTGTTGGAACAATATTGCCATGCAGTTTCAACATCACCGGAAAAATAATGCAATGAAAAACAATATTATCTTTCCCTATAAAATGAACCAACTGTGTATCGTCATTATACCAATAGGGTTTCCAATCTTTATTATTATCTAATGCCCATTGTTTGGTGGCACTTATATAACCAATAGGTGCATCAAACCAAACGTATAACATCTTACCTGGCACAAAAGCCTCCCTGCCCTCCAAAGGAGGGTTCTTAGACTCCGCATTTTTTAAATTAATTTTTGTAAATTCAGACAGGATAGTATTTAGAACAAAATCTGTTTTATTTATTACTTCTTCATTTGTAAATCTTATTACTTCAAATCCAAGCCTGTTTAATTCACCTGTTCTTTCTATATCACTAATCTTATTTTCCTTTGCTTGATGAATTAAGCCATCAACTTCAATAATTAACTTTTTAGCAATGCAAACAAAGTCTGCAATAAAAGAACCAATTATATGCTGACGTCTAAACTTATATCCATCTAACTTCTTTCCTTTTAATATTTGCCACAATACATTTTCCGCTTCGGTAGGATTTTTTCTTTGTTGCTCAACAAATTCTTTTAGTAATCCATAAACTATCGGATTAGCTGTATGATAATCATAAAAAGTAGCCTCGTTACCCTTTAAAGGGGGATTATTAAAGTTTGCAGCTTTTACAGGGTCTTTAAAATTGTCTGAGTCCAGAGACCCTCCTTTGGAGGGCAGGGAGGCTGGCACTTTAATGCCCCAATCTAAATCCCTGGTTACTGCTCTTGGTTGCAATCCGCCTTCTATCCAGCTTTTGCACTGCCCAACAACTGTTGATCTCCAGTCGGCAGCATGTTCTTTTAAAATCCATTCTCTTAACCAGGCTTCATGTTTGTTTAAAGGCAAATACCAGTGTTTGGTTGCTTTTTTTACCGGCACATTACCGCTTATAGTACTAACAGGGTTTATCAATTCCTCGGGGCTTAATGAAGTACCGCATCTTTCGCACTGATCTCCAAAGGCATTATCGTATCCACAATTGGGGCAGGTTCCTTTTATATATCTGTCGGCTAAAAATGTTTTAGTTGCTTCATCATAATATTGTTCACTCTCTTTAATTTCAAGATCTCCCCTGTTATTGAGGTAAGTAAAAAATTCCTGTGCAGTTTCGTGATGCAACGGAGCAGATGTACGGTGATAAATATCAAATGCAATACTTAAATCATCAAAGTTTTGTTTTATAATGGAATGATATTTATCAATGATGGCCTGTGGTGTAGTACCTTCTTTTGTTGCCTGAATGGGAATGGCGGTACCATGCTCATCACTACCGCAAACAAAAACAACATCTCTTTTTTGTGCTTTTAAATAGCGTACATAAGTATCAGCCGGCAAATAACATCCGGCTAAATGGCCCACATGCTTTAAACCGTTGGCATAAGGTAATGCTGCTGTTATTAAATATCTTTTTGGTTTGTTCATTGCGGTGCAAAAATACCTAAAGCATTGTCAAAACCCAAACAAACAAAAAAGCCATCACAAAAAGATGGCTTGTAAATTTTATTATTAATTTATTTTACAATTATTTCCCCATTGCTTTTTCTACCTGAGCAATGGCTTTTACTGTTTTAACTATTGAATCGGGTGTTACAGAAATACTATCAATACCCAACTCAACTAAAAACTGTGCAAAGTCCGGAAAATCGGAAGGCCCCTGGCCACAGATACCAACTTTTACTTTCATTCTTTTAGCAGTTGTAATTAGCATACGTAGTAATTCTTTTACTGCCGGGTTACGTTCATCATACAAATGGGCTACCAAAGATGAATCCCTATCGAGACCCAGGGTTAATTGTGTTAAATCGTTAGAGCCAATTGAAAACCCATCAATATGTTTTGCAAACTCTTCTGCCATTATAATATTTGATGGCAATTCCGCCATTAAAAACATTTCCAATCCTTCTTTACCCCTTTCTAAACCATATTCTTTCATTACATCCTGTACGGCTAAAAGTTCTCCAACTGTTCTGCAAAATGGAACCATTACCACTACATTTTCTAAACCAATTTCCTCCCTTACTCTTTGGATGGCTTTACATTCCAAACCAAAAGCCTCTTTATATTTATCGCTGTAATATCGGCTGGCTCCTCTCCATCCTATCATCGGATTTTCTTCATGTGGTTCAAAATATTTACCCCCTAATAAATTATAATATTCATTGGTTTTAAAATCACTAAATCTTACAATTACTTTATTAGGATAAAACGCTGCAGCAATTTTTGCAATACCATAGCTTAAGCGCTGAATAAAAAAGTCTTCTTCACTTTCAAAACCCTGTGTCATTTTCTTTATAGCGGCAGATAACTCAGCATCTTTTAGTTCTTTATGCTTTAATAAAGCCATTGGGTGAATCTGTATATAATTATTGATGATAAACTCTTCTCTTGCCAAACCAACACCGGCATTGGGTAAATGAGAAAATTTAAAAGCTAAATTTGGAGAAGCCACATTAAGCATTATAGGCGTGTGCACTTTAGGTAAATCTTTTAAATCGGTTTCTACTTTTATAAACGGCACATTGCCCTCATAAACAATTCCTTCATCGCCCTCGCAACAGGATGCAGTTACAACCTGGCCATCACTTAAAATATCTGTTGCCACACCCGAACCTACAATTGCAGGTATACCTAATTCCCGGGCCACAATTGCAGCATGACAGGTACGGCCTCCCTTATTTGTAATAATTGCAGAAGCTTTTTTCATAATCGGTTCCCAGTCGGGATCAGTCATATCTGTTACCAAAACATCTCCTGCCTGAAATTCGTGCCCTTCGGTAATACGTTTATCTAATGAAAATAAAACGGCGACTTTTCCAGTCCCTATTTTATCTCCAACAGCTATCCCCTTAAATAAAGTTTTACGGGTAACATTTTCGTCCATCACATACTCTGTAATTTTATTAAAATCTTTACGGGAGTGAATGGTTTCGGGCCTGGCCTGTACGATAAATAATTGTTTACTTAATCCATCTACAGCCCATTCCACATCCATCGGGCACCAATGACCTTTTAATTTTGAATAATATTCTTCAATTTTTGTAACCCATTGCGATAGTTGTATAATTCTTTCATCTTTTAAACAATAGCGTTGCTGCAATGGTTTTTCCACCTGTATTATTTGTACTCTTTCATCAGGGTTATCGCCATACACCATCATCTTATCTTTTTTACCTAACTTTTTTTCTATGATGCTGTTGAAACCCTTTTGCAAAGTTGGTTTAAAAACAATATATTCATCTGGTGATACCGAGCCCTGCACAATCATTTCTCCCAAACCATAAGATGCATTAATAACCACTACATCTTTAAAACCACTTTCGGTATCAAGAGAGAACGCCACTCCTGATGCACCCAAATCGCTTCGCACCATTTTTTGTATACAAACAGAGAGGCCAATACTAAAATGATCGTAACCAAAACTCTGCCGGTAGCTGATGGCCCTATCAGTAAAAATGGAAGCAAAGCAATTGCGCACTGCGTTCATTAATGGTGCAGGACCACGTACATTCAAATAAGTTTCCTGTTGCCCGGCAAATGATGCATCAGGTAAATCTTCGGCAGTGGCAGATGAACGTACCGCAACATCAGTCATATCCTGATCGTAATTTTTACTTAGCTCATAATATTTTTCAATGATGGCATCACTTAATTCTCTTGGAAATTTTGCATTCTTTAATAATTGCCTGGCTTGTAAACCGCCACGTCGTAAAGATTCAATATCATCTAATTTAATCTGGTTTATAATAGTACGAATGGATTCATCCAGATTATTATACCGAATAAACTCCCGGTAAGCAGCAACAGTTACAACAAAACCATTGGGAATTTGAATACCAAGCTGAGTAAGGTTTTGCAACATTTCTCCAAGTGATGCATTTTTCCCTCCAACAAGTTCAATGTCGGAAAGGCCAACCTTATTGAGGTCGGTTAAATAAACAGAATTTTTCATACCGGCAATTTATTTGGTTAGGCAATCGTAGTGTAAAGAAAGGCAATAGTTTTTTCTGGTTAAAGCAAAAGTGTATAGAATACATTATCTTATTATAAACAAAATGTTGATAAACCTGTGTTTGGGCAGATATATTATTTTGATTTTTTAAACCGTATTTTTAATACTCAAAGTTGGCCAAATGAAAAGGAAACAATTTATCAGTTCGATTTTGCCTGCAGCAGCTTTACTTAAACCGATGGGTATTTTAGCTGCAAAAAAGCATACGGATGAAGAAAATATAATGGTAAAGCCTCCTTATTTAAAAAAAGGAGATATTATCGGTATTAGCTGCCCGGCCGGTTTTATTACTATAGAAGATATACAACCTGCTGTAAACAAAATAAAAGAATGGGGTTTTGAAATTAAGATAGGTACCACTATAGGCAAAAAAGATTTTACTTTTGGCGGCACCGATGAAGAACGCCTGCAGGATCTGCAGCAAATGATGGATGATAAAAATATTAAAGCCATTATGTGTGCAAGAGGTGGTTATGGTGCTGTTCGTATAATTGATCTGCTTGATTTTAAAAAATTTGTGATACATCCAAAATGGATAATTGGGTTTAGCGATGTTACAGTCATTCATTCTCACCTGAATAAAAATTTTGGTATTGCTTCAATACATTCTAAAATGTGTAACAGTTTTCCTGCTGACTGGAGCAAGGCAGAACTGATACAAATAGAAACCATTGAATTGATAAAAAAATGTTTAATGGGAGATAAAATGATTTACACAGCAATACCAAACGAAAAGAATAAAACAGGTATAGCAGAAGGTGTTTTGATTGGCGGTAATTTAAAAACAATTGAAACCCTGGCCGGCAGTAAAAGTGATATTAATACTGATGGTAAAATTTTATTTTTGGAAGATACCGGCGAATATTTATATAGTATTGACCGCATGTTCTGGAATCTTAAACGTTCCGGCAAATTAAATAAACTTAAAGCATTAATTATTGGTGGTTTTAAAATAAAACCTGCCGAAGACCCTGTTGATGAATTTGGAAAAAATATTTTTGACATAGTTTTAGAAAAAGTAAAAGGATTTAATTATCCCGTTTGTTTTGATTTTCCGGTAGGGCATCAAAAAAATAATGTTGCTTTAAAATGTGGTGTAAAGCATAAGATAACTGTACAATTAAATGAATGTGTATTAACTGAAATAAAATGATAAAAATTCCTCCCTACTTAAAAAAAGGCGACACCATTGCTATTACCTGCCCGGCTGGTTTTATGGCGGCAAAAAAAGCGCAAACCTGTATAAGCGTTTTGCAGCAATGGGGCTACCAGGTAATGGTGGGTAAAACACTGGGCAGTAATTCGAAAAATTATTTTTCGGCAACAGATGATGAACGCCGGGATGAATTGCAGGCAATGCTTGATGATAAAAGTATTACTGCTATTTTATTTGGACGTGGCGGTTATGGTATGGGCAGAATAATTGATGACCTGGATTTTACTAAATTTAAAAAAAATCCAAAATGGTTAATAGGGTTTAGCGATATTACCGTTTTGCATTCACATATTTATACCAATTTAAAAATAGCCTCGCTGCATGCGCCAATGGCAGCCGCTTTTAATGACGGAGCCTATAAAAATGAATTTATCCAATCGATACATAAAGCCCTGACCGGCAAAAAAGCTACTTATAAATGTGCGGCACATCCTTTTAATAAAACAGGTAGTGCAACCGGTGTATTGGTTGGAGGTAATCTTAGCCTACTGGCACATTTAACCGGAACGGCATCTGACATAGATACAAAAAACAAAATATTATTTATAGAAGATATTGGTGAATATATTTATAATATCGACAGAATGCTTTATCAACTAAAGCGCAGTGGAAAATTAAAAAAACTTGCAGGTCTTATAGTTGGTGGCTTTACAGATATGAAAGATACAGAAAGGCCTTTTGGTAAAACTGTATCCGAAGTAATTAAAGAAATTGTTGCATCGTATGATTATCCTGTTTGTTTTAATTTTCCTGTAAGCCATAGTAAAGAGAATTACGCTTTAAAAATTGGAGTGAAATACCAATTGGTTACAGGCAATAAGCAAACAAAACTATTTGAGATTTAA
>JAYUTC010000189.1:0-11724 GCA_043755395.1 Ferruginibacter sp. | reverse complement strand
ATTTTCGATCCAAACAATGGGGCCGGGTAAAAATTAAATACCTCTTAAAGCAAAAACAGGTTAGTGAGTATTGCATTAAAAAAGCAATTCGTCAAATTGACGAAGACGATTATTTAAAAGTACTGCAACAGCTTTTAAATGCTAAATTAAAAACACTAAGAAGTGAAAAAAACATCTTCATTAAAAAAAGAAAATTACAGGACCACTTAATACAAAAGGGTTTTGAAAGTGATTTGGTAAGGGAGCTGGTTGGGGCAATTTAAATTAAGAATATATTAAACAGTAATTATGGCTTGATTGTAAAAGTTAAGGAGGAAAGAACACTCAATTCTCTATAGCGTTTCCACTGCAAAAATTACACAATATTTCTATTGTTTACACTATATAGACATTTAAATAATACTAAAATCTTTTGTATAAAATAAATTAAAAAAACCGAAGTATTTTCTTCGGTTTATAAACAATGATAAAATTAAAACTCTGCACTTTTCGGATACCTTGGAAAAGGTATAACATCCCTGATATTTCCCATGCCAGTTACAAATTGTACCAATCGCTCAAAACCCAATCCAAAGCCGGCATGCGGGCAGGCACCAAAGCGGCGGGTATCTAAATACCACCACAGTTCTTCTGCAGGTATATGCATTTCTTCCATTCGGGTTAATAATTTATCCATCCGCTCTTCCCTTTGGCTTCCACCCACAATTTCACCAATGCCAGGTGCTAAAATATCCATTGCTGCAACAGTTTGCCTGCCTGCTTCGCAATTATCATTCTGACGCATGTAAAATGCTTTTATGTCTGCAGGATAATCGGTAAGAATCACCGGTTTTTTAAAATGCTTTTCCACCAAATACCTTTCGTGCTCACTTTGTAAATCTACACCCCATTTATCTATCAGGTAGGTAAATTTTTTCTTTTTATTATGGTTACTTTCTCTTAAAATTTCTATTGCTTCAGTGTAGGTTAATCTTTCAAAATTATTATCTACTACAAAATTTAATTTATCTACCAGGCCCAGTTCGCTTCTTTCCAAAAGCGGTTTTTGTTTTTCTTCTTCGTCTAAGCGCTGCGCTAAAAACTCCAGATCTTCTTTGTTATGCTCCATAGCATGTTTAATAATATACTTAATAAATTCTTCCGCAAGGTTCATATTATCTTCCAGATCATTAAAAGCAACTTCAGGTTCAATCATCCAAAATTCTGCCAGATGCCTGGTGGTATTACTATTTTCTGCCCTGAAGGTTGGCCCAAAAGTATAAATATCACTGAAAGCCATAGCCGCTAATTCACCTTCCAGTTGTCCGCTTACGGTAAGGTTAGTACTGCGGCCAAAAAAATCTTCCTTAAAGTTGATGGAGCCATCGTCATTTTTTGGAGCGGTGCCGTCCAAAGGCAATATAGTTACTTTAAACATTTCACCGGCACCCTCTGCATCGCTTGCTGTAATAATAGGGGTATGCAAATACACAAACCCTTTATCATTAAAAAACTTGTGTATTGCAAATGCCAATGCATGGCGAACACGAAATACTGCACTAAAAGTGTTGGTCCTGAATCGAAGATGAGCAATTTCACGTAAAAATTCGAGGCTGTGTTTTTTAGGCTGCAGCGGAAATTTTTCTGCATCGCTATCACCTAATATTTCTATTTCAGTTGCTTTTAATTCAATTTTTTGCCCCTTGCCTAAAGAGGGTATTACATTACCGGTAGCTTTTATACAGGCACCAGTGGTTAGGCGTTTTAAAAGACTATCCTCAAACTTGCCCAACTCTGCTACAATTTGAATATTATTATTGGTGCTGCCATCGTTTAAAGCTATAAATTGGTTATTTCTAAAAGTACGTACCCACCCCATAACTGTAGCCTGATAATTGGCTTTATCGCTTGCCAATAATGCAGCTATTTTAATTCTTTTATTAAACATAAATTATATTTGTGAATTGCAAAGATAAGGAGCTGATTAAACTTACACACCAATCAAGTTTGACTATGAATAGTACTAAAAAACATGAATTATAGTTTTAATTCAGTAAAAATTGAGGCTTTCCATTACTTATTCTAAAAAAATTTGCAGTTTTAGCAAAAAACCCCGTAATATTGTATCGGAATCTAACTGATAAGGTCTATCCAATCATTCGCTTCATCAGAAATTCATATTCCATCAAAATAAATTCTCTCCCGATAATTATCGGGAACAAATTTTCAGACTTTAAGCCCGGTTTTTTTGAAGAAATCATTTTCAAATTTTTATGTACGATATTTCACAACTGAACGATTTGCTCGTTCCTGAATTGCTTGACATTGCAGATCAATTTCATATTTCAAATGCAAAAAAATTAAATAAACAGGATTTGATAATTCAAATTCTGGATAAACAATCCATTATGAGTACTGCTAAAAATGAAGAAGAAAAGCCAAAGCGTAAGCGTATTATTAAAACTGCTGGCGATGCACCTACGGAAAATGCTGCTCCGGAGCTTAAAAAAGAAACGGTAAAAGCAAAAAAACCGGAAGCTGAAAAAAAACCTTTGAAAAAAGTTATTGAAAAAGCTGAAGAAGAGGAAGAGGAGATGCAACCCATTACCGATGGCCAAAGTACTATTCCGGCAGCAATTGCACAAATGCTTCAGGCAGAAGATGATGTTCAGTTACCCGAAATGCCACAGGAGGAAACAACTCAGCAACAATCAAAACAATATCCGCAACGAAGAGATCAACAGGCTTTTAATATAGAATTTGATGGGGTTATTTTAGGCGAGGGTGTTTTGGAAATGATGCCTGATGGGTATGGTTTTTTAAGAAGCAGCGATTATAATTATCTTTCTTCTCCCGATGATATTTACGTTTCCCCTTCTCAAATAAAATTATTTGGTTTAAAAACAGGAGATACGGTATATGGAAGTGTTCGTCCGCCAAAAGAAGGCGAAAAATATTTTGCCTTATTAAAAGTGGATACTATTAATGGTAAAAGACCCGATGAAGTAAGGGACAGGGTTCCATTTGATTATTTAACGCCACTGTTTCCTTTTGAAAAATTAAATCTTTGTACCAAGTCAGATAATTACAGCACCAGAATTATGGATTTATTTACTCCTGTTGGCAAGGGCCAGCGTGGATTAATTGTTGCCCAGCCAAAAACAGGTAAGACCATGTTGCTTAAAGAACTGGCTAATGCAATTGCTGAAAATCATCCCGAGTGTTATTTAATGGTGGTTTTGGTAGATGAGAGGCCAGAAGAAGTTACCGATATGGAACGTAGTGTAAGGGCCGAAGTTATAGCATCCACATTTGATGAACCGGCAGAAAAACATGTAAAAGTTAGTACCATTGCTTTACAAAAAGCCAAGCGCCTGGTAGAGTGTGGCCATGATGTGGTAATATTATTAGATAGTATTACCAGGTTGGCAAGGGCGCATAATACCGTTGCGCCTTCCAGTGGAAAAGTTTTAAGTGGTGGTGTAGAAGCAAATGCCATGCAAAAACCAAAACAATTTTTTGGTGCTGCACGTAAAATAGAAAATGGCGGATCACTTACAATTATTGCAACAGCATTGGTTGATACCGGAAGCAAAATGGATGAGGTAATTTTTGAAGAGTTTAAGGGTACAGGTAATATGGAATTGCAACTGGAACGTAAATTATCAAACAGAAGAATATATCCTGCGATTGATATTGTGGCATCATCAACAAGACGAGATGATTTGTTACTGGATAAAGACACTTTCCAGCGCATGTGGGTTTTACGTAAGCACATGGCCGATATGAACCCCGAAGAAGCAATTAATACTTTGTTGAAAAATATGAAAGGTACCAAGGATAATGCCGAGTTTTTAACTTCAATGAATGGGTAATTAAAAATTAAGATTTTAAAATTATAGCCGTTGAAAATCTCAGCGGCTTTTTCTTTGGTAACTTAGAGTTTTACAAAAATGCCTGTACAAAAAATAACCATAGAAGATTTTTTACAACTTTCAAAACTGTATCCTGTTTTTGATGTACGCAGCCCCGGAGAATATACACATGCACATATACCCAATGCCTTAAGCCTCCCATTATTTACCGATGAAGAAAGAAAAATAGTTGGTACTACATATAAACAACAAAGCCGGGAAGCGGCAATAAAAATTGGTTTAGATTTTTTTGGAGTAAAGATGCGTGGCATGGTAGAGGAGGCTGAAAAAATCATGGCAAATTTTGTACAAAATAATAGCAACCCTAACCCTGATAAAACCAATTCGGGAGGTTTGGAGGTTTTAATTCATTGCTGGCGTGGGGGTATGCGCAGCGCAGGCGTGGCATGGTTGTTGGATTTATACGGATTTAAAGTATATACACTGGCGGGTGGCTATAAAGCATATCGTAAATGGGTGCTGGCACAATTTGACAAACAATACCAATTTAAAATAATTGGTGGTTATACCGGTAGCGGAAAAACATTAGTGTTGCAAGAATTAAGGCATCAACATCAACAAATAATAGATTTGGAAGCATTGGCCAACCATAAGGGTTCGGCATTTGGTGCATTGGGAGAAAATCCACAGCCAAAGCAGGAAATGTTTGAAAACCTGCTGGCAGAAAGTTTATCTGATATTTGTTTAACATTGGCCGAAGAAAACTGTTTACAAAATAACAACGAACAACTATCAAGTACAATTTGGCTCGAAGATGAAAGCCAGCGTATTGGTAACCTGCAAATACCAATGCCATTATGGTATACTATGCGTAAAAGCCCGGTTTATTTTTTAGATATTCCGTTTAAAGAAAGACTGAATTATTTAACTGAAGCATATGGAAAATTTGAAAAAGAAAAATTAGTAACAGCAATAATGAGAATACAAAAACGCCTTGGCGGTATGGAAACAAAAAATGCGATCAACTACTTATTGGAAAATAAATGTAAAGAATGCTTTTGTATTTTATTAACTTATTACGATAAATGGTACAGTAAAGGCCTGCAAAACCGGGAAAATCTTTCTGACTTATTAAATAAAATTACCTGTTTTACCGTTGATACTGCTAACAACACCCAAAATTTATTACTATGCAATACCGTAACTATATAATATTTTTTTGTTCTTTATTGTATTTCCCCTTACAATTATCGGCTCAAAAAAATCCACTTGTAGAAACAGATATTACAGGATTATGGAAAGGATTTATGTATAATGATACCACACAAAAAAATTATCGTTATGAAATTGCCATCAGCGAAAACAAAGGGAAATTAATTGGTTACTCTCATACTTATTTCATATTAGATGATAAAGAATATCATGGTGTAAAAAGATTAAAAATAAAAAGGGAAGAGAATAAAATAATTATTGAAGATGTTGAATTGATTGTAAATAATTATCCAATACCCCCCGCTAAAGGAGTGCATCAGCAAAACAATCTGATACTGGAAATAAAAGACACTGTTATGATTTTAAGCGGGATGTATACAACTAACCGTACAAGAGATTATCATCCGGTTACCGGATATGTACATGTAGAAAGAAAGAAAGATTACCGGCAGAGCGCTTTGGTTCCGCATCTTGAAGAACTGGGTCTTGCAAAAAATTTATCATTTTTAAAAGATGAAGCCAACGAACCTGCAGAGAAAGCAATAACAATTTTAAAACCAATTTCATCTGTTGAAGAGGAAAATATTATTGCCATAGCAGTAAAAAAACATCAGTTAGATAATAATATAAGACCGGTAAATGCACCGGTTGTTAAAAAAAGTAATATAATCATAGCGGAACCTGTAAAAACTGTTGATGTAGTAGTTGTAAAACCAGTAATACAAAAACCACCAGAGCCTGTAATTGTTAAACCTGTAGTACCAGCAATAAAAAAACCAGAAGCGGTAGTTATCAGTAAGCCTATACCAACAAAGCCCGAAGTTGCTGTTGCTGTAATAGCACCACCAATCAAAACTGCAGATCCTGTAGAAGCAAAGCGAGTGCCAATTAAAAAACCAGACCCTGTTGATATTTCAGCTGCAATAGATATTAACAAAAGGAAAATAGAAAATATACAGGCCTTATATTTTAAATCAGACAGTTTAGTATTAACGCTATATGATAATGGAGAAGTAGATGGTGATACCGTTAGCGTACTATTGAATGGTATTGTAATAATGCCCAAAGTTGGCTTAAGTACCAATGCAGTTAAAAAAACAATTGATACCAAAAATGTTGGCGATAGTATTCAATTAATAATGTATGCCGAAACTTTGGGAAGCCTTCCGCCAAATACCGGCTTATTAATTGTGTATGATGGAACAGACCGCTATGAAATAAGGTTTAGTGGAGATATGCAAAAAAGTTCAGCAATTGTTTTTAGAAGAAAACACTCCCTCTAATTTTTCCTGTTGTTGGCGAGAATATATAAGAAAAGAAATAGCATTTTAATAAAGTAATATGAATAAAAGTGATTTAAATTCTGAGCATTCAAAAACCGCTCTTTTGGAGGGGTTAAGTGAGGTACGGCTTACACAATATTCTCATGGTGCAGGGTGTGGTTGTAAAATAGCTCCTAAAATTCTGGATGAGATATTAACCAGCAATTTTGCAATGCCCGATAACGATAAACTGATAGTAGGTAATAATAGTAAAGATGATGCTGCTGTATATGATTTAAGTAATGGAACAGCTTTAATATCAACTACTGATTTTTTTATGCCTATTGTTGATAATCCATATGAATTTGGCCGTATAGCTTCGGCTAATGCTATCAGTGATATTTATGCTATGGGTGGAAAACCAATTCTGGCAATTGCGATATTAGGATGGCCTGTAAATATTTTACCACCTGCTGTTGCACAAAGAGTAATTGAAGGCAGCAGAAGTATTTGTAAAGAAGCGGGTATTTCATTAGCTGGCGGGCACAGTATTGATTCACCAGAACCTATTTTTGGTTTGGCAGTAAATGGATTAGTATCTATTGAAAACATAAAACAAAATAACCAGGCAAAAGAGGGTAACCTTTTATTTTTAACAAAACCATTAGGGGTTGGGATATTAACAACAGCAGAAAAAAAAGGAATATTAAAAGAACAACATATTGGCATTGCTGCAAAACAAATGATGCAGCTAAACAAAGTTGGCGAAGCAATGGGACTGGTAAAAGGGGTAACAGCGATGACAGATGTAACCGGCTTTGGCTTGTTAGGTCATTTGGTGGAAATGGCCGAGGGTAGCGGGTTGAGTGCTGAAATTGATTTTAAAAAAATACCTGTAATAATTGATGATATCAAAAACTATGTGGATCAAAATTCTGTACCGGGGGGTACCAATCGTAACTGGGATAGTTATGGAGAAAAGATTGGAACATTAACAGAATATCAAAAAGCAATTCTGGCCGATCCGCAAACCAGTGGCGGATTATTAATAGCGGTAGATATAAATGCTATTGAGGAAGTGCAAAATATTTTACAACAAAACGGGTTGGATAAATTTATTGAGCCAATTGGAAAAATAATTGGAGAAAAAGAAAAAAGAGTTGAGATTAAAAATAATTAATTAAATATTTCGGCTACCATACATCTTACACTACCACCACTTGTTATTTCTATTGTGGAAACATCGGGAACAATAAAATTGCAAAATTTTTCTAATTGTTTTATTTGTAATGTGGCTAATGAATTATATGCAGTTTTACTCATAAGTAAAAAGCGGGCACCATCTTTATTTACAAGCTCCAACATATTACCAGCAAAGCATTTCATTTGTTTAAATGAAATATCAATAATTTCATGATTAGTTTTTTCCAATTGTTCGATTAATAAATATTTTTCTGTTTTTTTTATTGCATTGATACAAATAACTGCAAATCCAGTTCCAATACACATCAATACATTGGTGTGATAGATTTCTCTTCCGGCTTCATCATCAGCTGTAAATACAAAGGGCAGATAATTATGTTGATTTGCAAAATCTTTAAATAATAATTCATTTGTTCTTGAAGAAATACAGGCATATGCAATTTTGTTTTTGTGATCAAAAACCATGCTCCCTGTGCCTTCTAAAAACTGATCATTATTTTCATAGTCACTATAATCAATTATTTTTGTAATACCTGTTATTGATTTTAAGTGATCAATTAATTCTGATCTTTTTTCCAGTCTTCTGTTTTGGGCATACATTGGAAAAATATTTATTACTCGGTTTTTGCAACTAAACCAGTTATTAGGAAATATGGCATCGGGTTTAACTGGTTTTGCATTATCCTCCAATACAATTACTTCTACGCCTTTCCTCTTTAGCAGAAGCACCATATTATTAAATTCCTTGAGGGCCGTTTCCTGAAGATTGCTTTTTAAAACTTTTTTTTGAAAAAAATTATTTTCAGCTGTTTGATCATTAAATCCAAATGCAGCAGGTTTTATCATTACAATTGTATAAGTACTCTGCATAATTATTTATTCCAAAATTTGTCAATTTTTAGTGCAAGCTTTTTGTCTTTTTCGGTTACTATATTACCAGCATCATGCGTACTTAACCAAATTTCTACCTTATTATATACATTGGTCCATAAAGGATGGTGGTCCATTTTTTCAGCTTCAATAGCAACTCTTGTCATAAATGCAAATGCTTCCGAAAAATTTTTAAATTCAAATTTTTTATAGAGGGTATTATTTATTTCTTCCCACATAGTTATTAATTTAAAATGACTAAAGTACCAATCATTTAACGACGTTTAATTTAGTTTATAAACTTTGATTTTTATACTTAGTAACTATTTAATTATCTATTAAAAAATAAGATGCTGTTTGTGTTTAATCTTTTCGTTGGTCATTTCATTCACCAATTGTACTCCGGGTAAAGATTTAATTGATTGCATCAAAATTTTTAATTCTTCAGTCGAAACAGATTCTCCTTTAATCAGCCATAAAAAATCGAGGTGCTTAAATTCTGGTAAAAGATATTCTCCATCAAACTGATTGTTGTATAAATAATGTACTAAACAGGTAGAGGGTACTGCATATTCATAAATAGAAAAAAAATATTTGCGCTGTTTTTTGGATAGTTGAATTTCAAAATCATTATTTACCCTGAAGTCGAAACCTAGTATTTGATTTAATTGCCAACTGAATTGATAATCTTTAACTGGTGCAACAATACCCAGCAACAAAGAATCTTCAAAAAACTCCTGTGCCAATGTTTCATTATCAATTTTAAGTTTCATGTGCACTATTCCACCACCCGGCAGAGAGTTTAATAGTAATATTTGAACAATAATAAATTTAGTGAATTATACAAAAAAATATCCGGTTACCCTTAAGAAGTTAAAATATTATATCAAATATCAACTCTTCGTTTCCTCTTTTCACCTTTACTTTTGCAGCTTCGCCTTTGTTAAATTTACCCAGTGCCTGCATGTAACTTTGTACATCTGTAAATTTAATATCTCCTAATTGTGTAACAATATCTCCTGCTTTTATTCCAACTTTCTGAGCAATTTTACCATCACTTACACCATCAACCCTTACGCCGCTTCCACTGTATGTATAATCGGGCATTATACCTAAAGTTACTTTAAAACTACTTTTACCCCCTGTAGCAGTTTCTCTGGTCTTAGAAAAAACCAATTTCCCCTTTTTATTAACTACCTCAATCAATGTGTAAATATATTTTACAACCTGCAACTCCCCCGTATAATTTATTTTATCAGCATCATCACTTGGTTTGTGATAATCGTTGTGCACCCCTGTAAAGAAAAAGAGAACAGGAATATCTTTTCTGTAAAAAGAAGTGTGGTCGCTTGGTCCGGTACCGCTGCTGTCAAATTTAATTTTAAAATATTTATCTTTTTCTGTTAGCAATTGCCCCCATAATGGCGATGTTCCATAACCGCCAATAGTTAACCCGTGCGTACTGTCATTTAAGCGCCCCAACATATCCATATTTATCATATAATTTGCTGAGTTTAAATTAACAGGTGAATGATCAGTAAAATATTTACTGCCAAATAAACCTAACTCTTCCCCTGAAAAGGAAACAAATAAATAGTTGTTATTTTTAAATTTAGAAGCCTTTAATAGTTTACTTAATTCAATAAGAGCTGCAGTACCGCTGGCATTATCATCGGCACCATTATGTATTTGTGGTGTTATACCGGTATATAAAGAATTATGGTCTTCCCCATAACCTAAATGATCGTAATGTGCACCAAGGATAACGGTGTTGGCAGCACCATTATTAATATAACCAATTACATTGTGCCCGGTTCTTTTTTTATCACTAATATCTATTTTTAATTTTATATCCAGTATTGCAGTTTCGTCATAAAGGTATTTTTTCTTTATAGACTGTGTTACATAAAGAACCGGAATTTTTACTGTTTCGGTTTTTGCCTTAGGCTCAAATTTTAATCCATCTGCTATAGTTGATGTGTTATAAATAATTAAACCAATTGCCCCTTTAGTTGCAACGTCATTAATTTTTGTTTTTATTGTTTCAGTTAAATCAAAATGAGGGTTAGTTTTATTTTCCTCTAATATTTCTTTTAAATCCCAAAACCAAACGGTACCACTTTCTCTTAATGCAATTGATGGCACAGCCTCCAATGAAGCATTGGGAGAAAAAATAAAAGGAAAATATTCTTTTTCTAACTCCAGGTCAAAGCCATTTATTATTAAGTGTGTTGATGCATTTACCTGCATACCTTCATTTACTTCAAATGACTGTATAAAAGTTCCATTATCGCCATTTGCAACTAAACCACTTTTTGTAAATTCGTTACTGATGTAGTCGTAGGCTAACTTTTCTCCCGGTGTTCCTGTTCTTCTTCCTTCTAATTTATCATCAGCCAGGTAACTAATATGAGTTTGAAGACCGTTTAAAATAATTTTATCCGTTTTTTTTAATTTTTGAGCAACTGCAAATTGGGAACTTAATAAAATAAACCAAAGAATACGTTTCATATTAATTATTTAGTAAGATAGTGCAAAGGTAATTCAGCTAAAGGCTAAAAAGTAAAATTTATTGCCAAAAACCTTGTTTCTTATTTCGTAACTGCAAACCATAGAATGATACTAATTTTGTGGCCTGATTAATATTGCAAAAAAAGATAAACATAGCATTAGTAGGGAATCCCAACAGTGGAAAAAGTTCGCTTTTTAACTCACTAACCGGGTTAAACCAAAAAGTGGGCAATTTCCCGGGCGTTACAGTAGATAAAAAAACTGGCACAAGTTCCATTACGCCTGACTTTGATGCAACAATTATTGATTTACCAGGCACTTACAGCCTTTATCCAAAACGGGCCGATGAGTGGGTGGCCTATAAGGTTTTATTAAATCAGGATGAAGTATTAAAACCTGATATTGTTTTACTTGTTGCCGACGCCAGTAACCTAAAAAGGAACTTATTATTCTGTTCTCAAATAATTGATTTAAAAATTCCGGTTGTGGTAGCATTAACCATGATGGATTTAGCAAAGAAGAAAGGAACGCAAATTGATATTCCGGGCCTGGAAAGGGAATTAGGGGTACCAATTATCCCCGTAAATCCCCGTAAAAATAAAGGCATTACAGCGCTTAAAAAAGCAGTAGAACTGGCAAAAAATAAAATAGAGCATACCCCTGCAAGGGATTTTATTGATATTTCATCTGTTGCTTCTGCTCCAATTGCAGCATTAAAAAAACTTTATCCCAACTTTAGTAATTACAGAGCGGTTCATTATTTAATTAATCATGAACATTTTTTACTCGATAATAATACCCAGCGTTTGATA
>JAYUTC010000188.1:0-4624 GCA_043755395.1 Ferruginibacter sp. | reverse complement strand
TATTTTCCGAGCGGATATAATTCCAGACATCCAGTTCTGTCCAGTTGCTGATGGGGAACACTCTAACATTTTCACCTTTATTAATTTTACCATTAAATATATTCCACAGTTCAGGCCGTTGCAGTTTTGGATCCCATTGTCCAAACTCATCTCTTACAGAAAATATTCTTTCTTTAGCCCTTGCTTTTTCCTCATCACGTCTTGCTCCGCCAATGCAGGCATCAAAACCAAACTCTTCAATCGTATCCAGCAGCGTATAAGTTTGCAACCAGTTGCGGCTTGCAAATTTCCCTTTGGGTTCAGTTAAATTCTTTTTTGCAATGGTATCTCCCACTTTACGTACAATTAAAGTTGCGCCCATTTCTGCTGCAAACCTGTCCCTGTATTCCAATGCCTCCGGAAAATTATGGCCGGTATCAATATGTACTAAAGGAAAAGGAATTTTACCCGGTGCAAAAGCTTTTTTTGCCAGTTGCACCAACGTGATGGAATCCTTACCCCCACTGAATAACAAGGCAGGCCTTTCAAACTGTGCCGCCACTTCTCTGAAAATGTGAATGCTCTCAGCTTCTAATTGTTCTAAGTAATTTAATTTGTATTGGCTCATATCTTATTAGTCTATTGATTTAGTAGAATTTGTAATTAAATTTTTTTAGCTGCTCACTTTTATTTCCTCATGTACATGTAAGCCACATTCTTTCTTATTGGCATCCTCCCACCACCAGCGGCCAGCCCTGAAATCTTCACCTGGTTTGATGGCTCTTGTACAAGGTGCACAACCTATACTTACAAAACCTTTATCGTGTAATGGATTGAATGGAACATGGTTACTGCGGATATAAGTGGTCACTTCTTCTGTTGTCCAATGTAAAATAGGATGATACTTAATAATCTGGTTGGCTTCATCCCATTCAATAATGGGTAAATTGGTTCTGTCTGCAGAGTGCTCGGCACGTAAGCCGGTTATCCAAATGGCGTTTCCTGCCAATGCTCTTTTCAACGGTTCCACTTTTCTTATAAAGCAGCATTGTTTCCTGTTATCTACTGATTCGTAAAATGGATTGGGGCCTTTGGCTTCAACAAATTCCTGCAAAGTATTAGCCTGCGGGTAGTAAGCCTTTATTTTGGTTTGATATTTTTCATTGGTACTGTTCCAGACAGAATAAGTTTCTGCAAACAAACGGCCGGTATCTAAGGTGAAAATTTTTACCGGTAGTTGGTTATTCAATATTTCATGAGTTATAACCTGGTCCTCGTAACTAAAGCTGGAAGAAAAGCTGACCTGGCCGGGAAATTCTTTTGTAAGTAATTGTATAAATGCAGCAATATTTAGTTCATTAGACTGGTAGAGTAATTGAGCAATAGTATTTTTAAGTGTCGCTGTCATTTATTTTAATTCATTACATTGAGTTGAGGGAAATATTTGCTAATAAAATTTAACAATGGCAAACCATGATAAAACAAGATTTGCGCTTGCACATTATTTGAGAGATATAGAGCATAGTATTTTTTTAAAGTCTATATAAATGGTAGACAAAGATAATAGTTAACTTTTAAATCAACCACATTTATTTGTTTACACTGTTAATTTTAGATAAAAATCAATAATTATAACAAAAATTGAGCAAAGCCTATACAACACCTGCCAGTTCAAGACTACGCTTGCTTATTTTCTTATAATCAATATTCTCAATAATGGCCTCAGGATAAAGAATCAAAGAAACTCCTTCTTTTTTCCACCAATTGGTATTAAATAATTTATCCGCATGTATAACACCGGTTAACCAGCTGAAATTAAATTCATTGTGCCATTCTTCAATCCATTCAAAATCTTCTTTATTCAGCTTGGTAATATCACCCACACTTACAAATACTTTCAGATAAAAATCATTGCTTAAAACAGTATCTGTTTGGTGGTGTATCTTTTTGTATTCA
This sequence comes from Ferruginibacter sp., assembly GCA_043755395.1. Lineage (GTDB taxonomy): Bacteria > Bacteroidota > Bacteroidia > Chitinophagales > Chitinophagaceae > Ferruginibacter. The sequence continues at coordinate 2,689 of JAYUTC010000188.1, read as the reverse complement.
TATTTATAATCGTACCGCAATGCTGAAATATCACTCAACACTGCCGATGCAGTAGGGAAAGCCCCTGCACCTTTTCCTTTAAAGAAATGTTTATCCGAAAAAGTGCTTTCTGTAGTTACCGCATTAAACTCATTTTTTACATGGTAAAGATCATCTGACTCTGCTACAAATTGGGGCAACAGAAATGCAGCCAGTTTACCATCGGCTAATTTTTGTGCATTGGCCACCAGCTTAATGGAGTAATGTTTTTCCTTGGCAACCTCCGCATCATTTAAAGAAATGTTTTCAATACCATTAAAAATAAAGGCATCCGTTTTGGTAACAACGCCAAATGAATGTGCCAGTAAAATGGCCAGTTTGTTTGCTGCATCAAATCCGCCAATATCCAGTTTTGGATTACTTTCTGCAAAGCCCAGTTGTTGTGCCAAAAGCAGGGCTTCATTAAATTCCAATTGCTCATCAAAAATTTTGGTAAGAATAAAATTGGTGGAGCCATTGATAATTCCCCGGATAGATTGCAATAGGTCGTTATCATAATATTCTTCAAGATTACGGATGATGGGCATGCTGGCGCAGCAGGAAGCTTCATATAAAAATGGTGTTTGGTATTTTTCCTGCAAAGCTAATAACTCTTCAAAATGCTCGGCAATCATTTTTTTATTGGCGCTTACCACAGCCTTACCATTTTGTAATGCAGTTTTTACAATCTCAAATGCCGCATCTGCATCATCAATTAATTCTACAATTACATTAATGTCTTTATCGTTCAGCAAAACCAGAGCTTCTGTTGTAAAATTTTCAGCAGCAATGCTTCTTTTTTTATCCGCATTTTTTATACAGATTTTTTTTATAGACGATTGTAATGTTGGCGTGCTGTGTAGTACATCGTATAAGCCTTTTCCTACTACGCCAAAGCCAAACAGGCCGATGTTTAATTGATTTGTTGACATGAAATGGTTAATTAGTTTATTTGTTAATTGTTTTATTAGCTCTTTATCCAATTTATCAAGAGGTATTTTAGGTGGCTTTATATTGCCCGGTTGTGGGCATTAAAAAAGCTCATCCGTAAATCAGATGAGCTTTTAATATTTTGATGACAATATTGTAAGGCTTTTAATCTGACTTATCTGTCCCAACTTTAGTCGGGATGGAATTGGCACCTTTTCCCAATAAAATCGGGATAGGTTGTCAAGGCTTCAACGGGCCATTACCCTCTGCCTTTCTTGATAAGAAATGTTTAAAGAACTGCTGCAAAGGTATATGTGAAAAAAGGGAAGTTCCAAATAAAAAATTTTTAATTTTTTATAAAATAGCTATAACCCTTTACTGTATTGTGTTTCAGGGGGTAGTTTTTTTTAAGTTTTTCTTCAGCCATTCATCCTGCGAATTGGCAGATTGCTCCATTGTAATCAAACCGGCAATTTTTGCCTAACCTTTTATAATTGATTTTGAAACAAAGGGATGTTCAATCATTTCATTATCTTTCATGCCTAACAATTTCATCAAGGGAATCATTTTGTCGCTGCCAAAATGTTTAAATAAAGGCTCATCCATTGAACTGTACACAATAATTTTCTGAATTGGCCAGTTTTCAATCAAAGCAATTTCTTTTGCGTGCAATGGAAAATATTCGGTAAACACAGGTATTTTATTCTGAAGCATAGTACTATGAACATGTTTTGAATCAATTACTTTTAGTTCATCAATACAATTTTGTATGAAAGCTGCCCTAAATATTTTAAGGGTTTCATTAAACCAGCAAATAAACAAGGTATCCGGTTGTTCTTTGGCAAGTTTAATGCAGGCATTTATTTTTGCTGTTATACTAACATAAGTCCTGTCAGTAAAAATGCTTTCGGGAGTATTTTCTACTTTTTTTTCAAATAAATTAAATGCCATATTACTGTTTTAAAGCTGCAAATTAATAAAACAAATTGTAGTAACTAAACAGCACTTCTTTTGTTTTATCTTTACAATAAGTAAGTACAAATGGGTAAAGTAAAAAAGGCTTCCGCTACGGATGCAATCAGCAATAACGATTTTATAGAAGTATTTGGTGCCAGGGAACACAATCTCAAAAACATTGATATAAAAATTCCCAAAAACAAGCTGGTGGTGCTTACAGGCTTAAGTGGCAGTGGCAAATCTTCACTTGCATTCGACACTATTTATAATGAAGGCCAGCGCCGCTACATGGAAAGTTTTGGAGCTTATGCCCGCCAGTTTGTAGGCGATATGGAGCGGCCCGATGTAGATAAGATCACCGGGCTTTCTCCGGTAATTTCCATAGAACAAAAAACCACTAATAAAAATCCACGAAGCACTGTTGGTACTGTTACAGAAATATATGATTTTCTGCGTTTGTTGTATGCAAGAGTGGGAGAGGCCTACAGTTACAACACCGGAAAAAAAATGGTAAAATTTAGCGAAGAAGAAATTGTATCGGCTATTTTTGACCGGTACGAAAATAAAAAAATAAGTTTATTGGCACCATTGGTACGAGGTAGAAAAGGCCATTACCGGGAACTGTTTGAAGAAGTAAGAAAAAAAGGATTTTTAAAAGTAAGAGTTAGTGGAGAGATTAAAGACCTGGTGCCTAAAATGCAGGTTGACCGTTATAAAATTCATGATATAGAATTGGTGGTGGACAGATTGCCGGTGAATGATGAAATGAAATTTCGGCTGAGCC
>JAYUTC010000187.1:0-4629 GCA_043755395.1 Ferruginibacter sp. | reverse complement strand
ATTACAAAAGACAGCTTAGAAAGAGTAGCAGCTTTAAATAGTTTTGGTGTGGATGTAATTTGTTTGGACAGTGCACACGGCCATACAAAAGGGGTAATAACAACCTTAAAAGAAATAAAAAAATCGTTTAAAAATTTACAGGTAATTGCAGGCAATGTAGGCACTGCCGCCGGAGCAAAAGCTTTGGCGGATGCAGGTGCCGATGCTGTTAAAATTGGTATTGGTCCAGGTTCTATCTGTACAACCAGAATTGTTGCTGGCACTGGAGTTCCACAAATAACTGCAGTAATGGAAGCTGCCTCGGCTTTAAAAAATAAAAAAGTGGGTATCATTAGTGATGGCGGCATACGGTATACAGGTGATATGGTAAAAGCATTGGCTGCAGGAGCAAGTTGTGTAATGATGGGCAATATTTTTGCAGGTACAGAAGAAAGTCCTGGCGAAACCATTATTTATGAAGGAAGAAAATTTAAACAGTATCGAGGTATGGGAAGTTTAGGCGCTATGGCACAGGGCAGCAGCGACAGATATTTTCAGGATGTGGAAGATGATATTAAAAAGTTTGTACCCGAAGGAATAGAAGGGCGGGTAGCCTTTAAAGGCAGTTTACAGGAAGTAGTACAACAGTTTACCGGTGGTTTAAGGGCAGGTATGGGCTATTGCGGTGCAAAAAATATTACCGAATTACAAAAAGCAATATTTGTAAAAATTACCAACGCAGGTATGAGAGAAAGCCATGCACACGATATTGATATAACAAAAGAGGCGCCTAATTATTCAAGATAACCTTACCTATCTTTCTCTAATTACAAATTGAAATAGAGGACGTAATTTCAATTATTTATGCTGAGTTAATGTCTAGACTATTCCTAAAAATGTATTTCAACTTCATAGGTATTTCACTATTGTAATATATATCTTTACTCAACAATATAATCGTAATGCTAAAGTTCAGAACTGGAGTTATTTTTATTTTTGCATTTTTATTTTTAAATTCCGCTAAAGCACAGGATTCATCACATATTCGCATTTCACTCCTTACCTGTACTCCCGGCGATGAATTGTATTCTATTTTTGGCCATAGCGCTTACCGGATAATTGACAGCGGCAGCGTAACAGATATTGTATATAATTATGGCACTTTTAATTTTGATGACGATGGCTTTTATATAAAATTTGTAAAGGGGAAATTGCTGTATTATGTTTCAGCTGAAAATTTTCAGGATTTCAAATACGCCTACCAATCAACTAACAGGGGCATAACCGAACAGATTTTAAATTTAACTGCTGCAGAAAAAATAACCATTCAGCTGTTTTTAAATAACAACTTAAAAGAAGAAAACAAATATTACAAATACGATTTCTTTTTCGATAATTGCACTACAAGACTCAGGGATATACTTAAAAAAAATCACGATTCTACTTTTACCATAAATCCTGTAATGCCCATTGGCACTACTTTCAGGCAGGCCATTTACCAATATCTTGATAAAGGCCAGAAACAATGGAGCAAACTTGGTATTGATATTTTATTAGGTGAACCATGCGATGGAATAATGACTGCAGAACAAATGCAGTTTTTGCCTGACAATCTGATGAAAAGTTTAGACAGCACCAATCATCCTGTTATTCAATCTCACCAAAATTTATACAACATTATTGATAACAACAGTAAGGAACCTTTGTTTACACCATTTGTTGTTTTTAGTTTATTGCTGATAATAATTGTATTAATCAGTTTATTAAAAACCAGGATTGCCAGCACATTTTTACAGGGCTTTGACGGTTTATTATTTTTTTTAACCGGTGTACTTGGCCTCATTTTAATTTTTATGTGGGCTGGCACCGATCACAGTATGACTAAAAATAATTTCAATTTACTCTGGACCTGGCCTACACATTTTATTATGGCATTTTTTGTAAACAGTAAAAAAATATGGGTAAAAAAATATTTTATTTTTACAACAGCGGCATTAATAATGGTTTTATTAGTTTGGGTATTTTTACCCCAGCATTTAAACTATGGGTTAGTACCAATGGTTTTACTATTAATTTACAGAAGTGCATCAAAAGTATTTTTCAAGGATTAATCGAATGTACTGAATTGGTATAATCAATAAAATTATGCTTTCAAAAAATATCGAATACCAATCATCAAAAATTTTCTACCGTATTATTGGCACAGGCAAATCTGTTCTGCTTCTTCATGGATTTGGCGAAGATGGAGAAATATGGAAAAATCAAATTGAGTTTTTAAAACCCCATTTTCAATTAATCATACCCGACTTGCCTGGAAGTGGAAAATCTTCACTTATCAATTCATCCCCGGTACAATCAGAAGCAGTAAATATTGGAGATTATGCAGAAGTTATAAAAGCAATTTTACTGGAAGAAAACATAAGCAAATGTATAGCTATAGGACATAGCATGGGTGGATACATTACATTAGCTCTTGCTGAAAAATATCCTGAAATATTAACAGCTTTTGGATTAGTTCATTCCTCGGCCTTTGCAGATAGTGAAGAAAAGAAAGCTGCCCGATTAAAATCAATCAAATTTATAAAAAATAACGGTGCCTATGAATTTTTAAAAATTGCAATTCCCGGTTTATTTGGCCAATATTGGTCAAAGGGCCATATGCCCGAAATTAATAAACTGATTGAAAAAGGAAGGAATTTTAGATCCGAAGCATTAATGCAATATTATAATGCCATGATAACCCGGCCCGACAGAACTGAGGTATTAAAGAACTTTTCTCATAAAATTTTGTTGATTATCGGGGAGTATGATACTGCAGTACCTTTTTTACAAAGTATGCAGCAATCTTATTTACCCAATCAATCGTATATACATATATTACGAAAGAGTGCACACATGGGTATATGGGAAGAAAAGGATAAAGTAAATACTGATTTGATAAAGTTTTTAAACTGGCAACCAGATTAACATTAAAATCGTTTAGGCTGTATAAAGTACTAAATAACATTCTGTTTCCTATCAAAATAAGTTCAGGTGCCCCTACTTAATTTAGTATTAATGAAAAGGTTTTTTATTTCATCGCTTTTTATTATGTGGGCATATGTATCATTTGCAGAACATACCAAAGGCGGTTGGATGTATTACACCTACCTGGGGCCGGGAACTGCACCCAATTCTGCGAGATATAAGATTACCCTTAAAATATATACTAAATGCATATTTGATAACCCCCCGCAATTTTGCCCAACCATTGTTGTTAGTATTTTTAATGGCGCCAATAACCAATTGATACAAAAAGAAGTACTCCTTTATTCCGATTCTGTTGATATTAGAAATTGTCCTTCGCCTGAATGTCATCCATGTATTAGCCCTTTGCCTGCCGCCATCTGCTACAAAATAACCACCTATGAGTTTGTAAAAGATTTACCCATTACTGCTTTAGGGTATACTATTTCGTACCAACGATGTTGCCGTATTTCGGGTATAATAAACCTTATGCAACCAACTTTTATTGTAGGAGATACCTGGACGGTGAATATTCCGGGCAATGCAGAAAGTCCTTTGGCTCCAATTAATTCCAGTGCTATTTTTCCTCAAAATGATACTGCAATTATTTGCAGAGATAATTATTTCACCTATAACTTTGGGGCAACAGATATTAATAATGACTCACTGAGTTATGCTTTTACAAGTGCTTTTGGCGGAACACCAGATGGAGGAACAGGCGGCAGTTGTGCAAATGAATTTTCTCTGCCACCCCCCTTTAGTTCCGCAGTTTATCAGATGCCATTTTCCGGAATTGAACCCTTGGGAAACACAGTTACTATTAACCCCAATACCGGATTAGTAAGTGGTATTGCACCGGCATCATCAGGCGTTTATGTAATTACAGTTACTGTTACAGAATACATTCGTGGTACTACCATTAAAAGAGGTGAAGTAAGAAAATCTTTGCACATAGAAGTAGCAGATTGTTTGGCAACAAAAGCACTATTACCTCCTGAATATTATAGTTGTGATGATTTTGATGTTAGTTTTCGAAATGGTACTTCGGGTAATACTATTCAAAGTTATAATTGGGAATTTGGAGATCCTGCCAGTGGGGTTAATAATATTTCCAACTTACAATTTCCTACGCATACTTATTCGGGGCCGGGTGATTTTATTTTAAAATTAGTAGTTAACAGAGGCCTTTCCTGTTCCGATTCTACTACATCAATAGTAAAAGTTTACCCGGTATTTACAGCCGGGTTTACATCACTGGGGCAATGTAAAAACTCACCTGTGCAATTTAATGATATAACAACAACCACTTATGGCATAGTAAATTCATGGTATTGGAATTTCGGCGATTTTAATGCAGCTCCAAACAATAATATTTCTTTCTTAAAAAATCCAATTCACACTTATACCAGTGCTAATAATTTTGATATACAGTTTATTGTTTCCAATAATAAGGGATGCAGAGATACCATAAAAAAAACTATTGCACTAATCAATGAACCTGATTTAAGTATTACCAATGATACCCTGATTTGCAATATTGATACTGTTCAGTTAATTGCTATTGGAACAGGTTCATTTTTATGGACCCCCAATTACAATATAACTAATTTAAATGCCGGCAATCCATTGGTTAGTCCTGATGTA
>JAYUTC010000186.1:0-11746 GCA_043755395.1 Ferruginibacter sp. | reverse complement strand
TGTAATAGCAAAGTAATAAGGGAAGTTTTTTTTAAATGGGGGAGATATTTGGGGATAACCAGATTATGATAAACTTAAAGACGGAAAGTATCAGGCATAAAAATTCCTATGCCATTATAAGTAAAAGATATAACATAAAAAAACACCGAACAGCCCTATATGTTTAACGCCTTAATCCTTTTTTTCCACGCTTCCACTACTATTTACAGTTTGTTTTACTATTGCTGCACCATGATAATCTATTGAACCACTGCTGCTTGCTTCTGCATTAAGGCTTACACTTGCATATACTTCGGCACTGCCACTGCTATTTGCAGATACATTGGTATTTTCACTTAAAAGCCTGGCGGATTTTATATCGCCGCTACTGGAAACCTCAGCTTTATAATTTTTTGTTCGTCCACTAAGTGTAATTGAGCCTGAACTACTTGCTTCAGCATATACCTCAGGTGCATCAACTTCTGCCTCAATATCAGCTGAGCTGGATGCACTAAAACTTAGTTTCCCATCACCATTTATTACATCCATTACTTTTACATCAGCTGATGCCCCGGCATCAATGCTTTTAAGTACCGGAGTAGTTATATATACTTTTAAATGAGCGTTATTAATACTGTGCAGATTTTCGATTCTAATTTTCAGGACCCCTCCAGAAACACTTGTGACAATATGTTCAATTACATTATCATCTGCTTCTACTTCAACAACAGTAACAGCTCCAATTTTTACTTCAACATCAATTGCATTACTAACATCAATACCAGAAAAGCTACCTACCGTTCTTTTTTCATTTATTATATTACCGCTTCCGGTAGTATAGTTACAGGAATTTAATAACACTAAGGCTGATAAAAGAAATAATATTTGTTTCATGGTTTAAATATTTTACACAAATATAAAAACCTAAAACCTAAAACTCCTACCATTCAACTAATTATTTACCTTCGCTGCCTATGACGGAAAAAATTCTTATTCTCGACTTTGGATCACAATACACCCAACTAATTGCCCGTGCAGTTAGAGAGGCTAATGTTTATTGCGAAATAACTCCTTACAATAAAACAATTATTTACGAACCCGGGCTAAAAGGGATTATACTTGGTGGCTCTCCTTTTTCCGTTAATGAGGAAAAGGCATTATTAGTTGATATAAAAGCAATAGTGGAAAAAGTGCCTGTACTGGGCATTTGTTATGGGGCACAACTTACTGCAAAAGTTTTTGGTGGAAGAGTTGATAAAAGTGAAAAAAGAGAATATGGCCGGGCTATTTTTACCAAATTAAAAGATGATCCTTTTCTGGAAAATGTATCTGCCACATCCCAGGTATGGATGAGCCATAGCGATACTATTAAAGAGTTACCTGAAGGATTTGAGTTGCTGGGTACTACAGAAAGTATTCCGGTTGCGGCATTTAAAAGTAACAATATTGAAACCTGTCCTTTATATGGCTTGCAATTTCATCCGGAAGTATATCATTCTACAGAGGGTAAAATAATTATAAAAAATTTTTTAGTTAATATCTGTAATTGTACCTGCGATTGGACGCCTGAACATTTTATTACTGATACAGTTGCTGCATTAAAAAAACAAATTGGCAATAGAAAAGTAATTATGGCTTTAAGTGGCGGAGTTGACAGCACGGTAGCCGCAACACTTCTTCACCGGGCTATTGGCGAAAATCTTTTTGGGATTTTTGTAGATAATGGAGTTTTGCGTAAAAATGAATTTGAAGAAGTATTGGGGATATATGGCAGATTGGGACTAAATGTTAAAGGGATTGACGCCAAAGAACATTTTTATACAAAGCTTGCGGGCAAATCGGAACCGGAAGAAAAACGTAAAATAATTGGCGGATGCTTTATTGAAATATTTGACCGGGAATCTCATAAAATAAAGGGCGTGGAATTATTAGGCCAGGGAACCATTTACCCAGATGTTATTGAATCACTTTCGGTGCATGGCCCATCTGCAACTATTAAAAGTCATCATAATGTTGGTGGATTGCCCGATACAATGAAGCTGGAATTAGTAGAACCTTTAAGGGCTTTATTTAAAGATGAGGTAAGACGTGTAGGGCTGGAACTTGGTTTACCTCCTGATATGATATTCCGTCACCCTTTTCCAGGACCCGGTTTGGCTATAAGAATTTTAGGAGAAATAACTGAGGAAAAGGTACGATTATTGCAGGAAGCAGATGCTATATATATTAATGGGTTGAAGAAAAGCAATTTATATGCAACTGTTTGGCAGGCTGGAACAATCTTACTTCCTGTAAAAAGTGTGGGAGTTATGGGTGATGAAAGGACTTACGAATTTACAGTTGCCTTAAGAGCTGTAACTTCTGTTGATGGAATGACAGCAGACTGGGCTCATTTGCCTTATGAATTTTTAGCCGATATTTCCAATGAAATAATCAATAATGTAAAAGGAATTAACAGGGTTGTTTATGATATAAGCAGTAAGCCGCCGGCAACAATTGAATGGGAATAATTTAAAGTTTGATGGTTTTGTTTTGATATATTGAATTGATGATTATGAATAAAAGATATTTTATTGGTTTCTTGCTTTTAAACATTGGATTAGTTTCATTTTTAAAATCAGCAGCACAAACAGATTCATTAAAAAAATTTCCTACTTACAAAGTTGGAATTTTTGCACCCCTTTTCCTGGATTCTGTTTTCATCGATAATAATTTTAATAGTAACCTGGGTATTCCCAAATTTATTGTACCTGCTGTAGAGTTTATACAGGGGGCGCAAATTGCCCTTGACTCTATGAAAATGGGTAAAGAAAATATTGAAGCCTTTTTTTATGATACCAAATCATATACAAAAAACATTACCTACCTTATAAATAATAAAAAATTAGACAGCCTCGATTTAATAATAGGTTCTGTAAAAGATGTTGACTATAAACAATTGGCAGATTTTGCACTATTAAAAAATACCCCTTTCATTTCTGCCACCTACCCCAATGATGGCGGTGTAACGGCTAACCCATTTACGGTTATTATTAACGCTACACTTAAAGCACATTGTGAAGCTATTTACAGCTATATTCTGCAGAACCATGGTACAGATCAGATTTTTTTATTCAGAAAAAAAGGAACTCAGGAAGATAAAATAGTTTCCTATTTTAAAATGCTAAACGAACAGGATGGAAGAGCATTATTAAGTATAAAAATATTGAATATTGATAGCTCACTGTCTTCTGCTTTTTTAAAAACCAAATTGGATAGCAACCGTCAATCTATTATTATAGGCGGAAGCCTGGATGAAAACTTTGCCGGTAATATTACATCTGCCTGTTATGATTTATACGAAACTTATCCAATTACTTTAATTGGAATGCCTAACTGGGATGCATTTACAACTTTACATAAAAAAGGAAATTTTGAAAATTTTCCTATATACTTTACCTCTCCTTATTTTAACAATAAATGGGACAATTACAGTAAAATACTTAACAGTGCTTATTTAAAGAAATTTAAAATTAAACCCAGTGATATGGCGTTTAAAGGATTTGAAACTGTATATAGGTTTACTAACCAATTAATAAAATATCCTGACGATTTTATTAATCATATTAACGACAATTCTTTTAAAGTATTTTGTGATTATAATATTAAGCCGGTATCATTTAAAAAAGGGAACATTACTCCGGATTATTTTGAAAATAAACATCTTTATTTTATAAAATTATTAAACGGCACTACATCTAAAGCCTGGTAATTATTTTATATAAATTAATCTTGTAAAATAAATGAATAAAAATTCAGGGTAAATATTTTTTTTATTTAGTAAGATATTTTCGCTGCATTGTGTAAAGTATTACAAATGCCAATGGAATCCCTACTCCAAAAATTATACTCCAGATACTTGTATATTGAGTTGTGCCCATTATAAAAACTCCTCCCAAAACCGGAGCCAATTCTCCTGTTACATACATCCAATATCCATCCTTCTTAAATTTACGCATCCACAAAGCGCCAATAAAGCATAATATAATACCCACCATTCCAATTGCCATCATTGGTATGGTGTTTTGAGATGCTAATTCAATTGCTTCCCTACCCTTTTCCAAATCTGCCAATTGTTTAGTAGAAAGTTCTTGACCCGAATTGGTAGCTTTGTCCATCATACTAAGAGAAAACTTATAAATTAACGGCATCAATAAGGTAATTAACCCAAAAACTCCACATCCAACATAGGTTAATATTGTAAGTACATTTAAACCACTTGGCAATATAGCTTTACCCTGATCATCATAATTTAATAAGTCATTTGGAGAATCCTGATTCATATAAAATAATTTTTGCCAAGTTAGCACGTTTCTAAATTAATTCAAAGCAGGAAAGAATATTTAATTTACTTTTTCTTTTTAAGATCGAGATAATCTAAAAAATAAACAATTTTAAGAGTAACTTCATTGCTATGAGGGTTACTGATTGTTTGACCCAAATTTTTAAGGTAAGTTGTATAGAGGTATGGATCAATATTTACATTGCTACCCAAAGCATTTTTCCATGCCAGGGTAATTCGGCTGCCCAATAAAAAATCCCAGGTAAAAAACATGTCTATATTAAATGTATTGTAGTTGATATTTTTATTAAGAATAAAAGGTATCTCATCCCAATATCCGTCATTTTTTAAATTATAAAAGTTAGTGTTGTCTATGGCCGACCAGTAATGACGAACCCTTACTGTCCAATTCATTTTCTTATTAAAATTATATTGTGCATTCAGTAATGCAGTTTCCCTTTTTAAATTACGTCTTGCAATAACAGGTGAGCCGTTACTGTTATTAAGATATGCCCATCCCCAATTTCCTTTGTCCTGTTCAATAGCCATACTGGTGCTTACCTGAAATTTTTCATTAAACCGATATCTAATTCCAAATTCAGAAGTCAAGTACGGATCATTGGGTAAAGGCGATTCAGCTCCACCAATACTGTAATTAAAATGTATTTTCTTTCGGCTGTCTGTACTGCCGCTTACCCCTAAATAATAATAAGGAGTTCGTTTAAGAAAATAGCCATTATAAGTACTGGAGCTAACAAAATAATCATTGTACCAAATTGGTTTACTTTGAAACTTAAATGAAATATCCCAAAAGTTTTTGAATAAAAAGAAAGCCTTGCCACCAACTTCAAAACCAGACCATACAAAGGGTTTGTATAAATAAGAATTATTAAAATTAACACTGTATACCTGGTTAATAATATTTTTTACAGGTCTTAAAAGATTGTAACTAATATTACCTGAATAATCCATGGCATTATTATTTAAAATAAAGCCCATGTCATTAGGATCATATTTGTCGCTTTTTACACTTAACCCTGCCTGATATTGAATAATGCCGCTGACTTTTCCAAATTTAGCGAAAGTATAAAATCCGTTTTTCTTCAAATTATCTCCCCAAACAGCACTATATTTTCCCCCGTAAATAAAATTGTATGTATTTTTTTTATCAAAAATCGACAAATCGATACTGCTCACATTTGCATTTCTGCTATTCCCTTTACGTAAAACATTGGTATTTGTAAAACTAATAGTAGAGCGGTTTTTTAAAGCCTGATCTAAAACAATTATATTATAATTGGTTAAAGGTTCAGTTAAAATACTTGAATCTTTACCGTTAGGAATATTATAAATTTTGGCATACATAGGTGCCGATACAGCATTAAATATACCTATCCCCAGATTTTTTTTATTGCGACCCGAAAATTTGGTTGCATTATACAGCCTTGTAATGCCTGGATTTTTTTCTATTAAATAAAGAGGATCATTACCATACTTATTTAATACTGCTGATGATTTTGTGGGGGTGGCTCCAATTCGTCGGGAATAAAATAAACCTGCTTTATTAAATAACTCGGTACCCTCGGTAAAAAAAGGCCTGTAATCATCAAACTTAACTTCAAATGGTGTAAGATTTAAAAGTAAATTATCACTTTGTACCTGCGCAAAATCAGGTATTAAAGTCATATCTAAAGTAAAACTTTCATTAATACCATATTTAACATCCATTCCCCCACTTTTTAAAAACTCGGTTTTGTTTCCTTTACTTGTAGGGGAAACCCTGAACCCACCGGAAATATAAGGTTGAAATGATAAACGTAATGGAGGGCTTATATTTTTTAATCCAACCCATTTACCCCACTGGTTTATATCGCCATTAATATTTGGATCAATAGGACTCCAAATACTGTTTTCATTTTCTTTGCGAATAAACCGGGAAAAATTTAATCCCCAATCCTGAATCTTATTTTTAGAAATTCGAATTGCACTAAAGGGAATTTTTAATTCTGCAACCCAGCCATCTTTTTTTATACTTACATTACTTTCCCAAACTGCATTCCATGTATTATCATAAACCGGGGTATTATTTAATGCGCCTTTTGCATCTGCCTGTACGCCTGCAGCAGTTATTTTAAAAAGAAACGCATTTTGCCTGTCAAGGTAGGTATCTAAGCCAACAGAAAATACATCTACATCCTGCCGTTCTGTAACATCTCTTGCAGTAAGTTGTCTGCGAATATTTTCTGGATTATCATACAAATAAGCCCCTATATAAACAGCATTATCATCATAGGCAATTTTAATTTCAGTTTTATGTGAAGAAGGTTTACCAAATTGCGGATGAGAGGTAATAAAATTACCCGTTTTTTCTACACCTTTCCAGGCTTCATCATTAAGGTTACCATCAATTTTTATTGGCAGGTTTATTTTTATAGCAGCAATACTCTTTACCTGTGCATAGGTAGCAGACAGTAATAAACTTAAACAAACAGTTAGTATTAAACGCAAAATTGATGCAGTTAGTTTTCAATTCAAAGGTAACTTATTATAATTAAGATAAATAACTAATTTATCTATTTTAAAAAAGAAGCAACTAAATACGACGTCGTTCCATTTCTTTTTTTATCAATGCTAGTTCCCTGCCTGTTTGCCCTGCAACCGAGCTGTTTTCCTGTGCCCTGCGCATTAAATATGGAATTACGTCTTTTATTGGCCCAAAAGGCAAATACTTGCTTACCGAACAACCAGATTTTGCAAGATTAAAGGTAATATTATCACTCATGCCATATAATTGAGAAAAATGCACATGTGGGTGATAGTGAGGTAAGCCTTTTTTATCAAGTAACTGGGTTGTATATAAATTAGTAAACTCATTATGTGATGCAACTATCAATGAAATTTTTTCAAGATTATCTACACAAAATTCCACTGCATCATTATAATCTTTATCACAGGTTTCTTTATCAGGCTGAATGGGTGATGGGTAATTCATAACAGCAGCCCGTTCCCTCTCTTTGTCCATATATGCTCCTCTAACCAATTTAGCTCCTAAAATAAAATTTCTTTCTTTGGCAGCAGTGTAAGAATCTTTTAAAAATTGTAACCTGTCATGACGGTACAGTTGCAGAGTATTAAAAACTACTGCCTTTGTTTTATTAAAAGTATCCATCATTAAAATGGTTAGTGCATCAACAGGATCCTGTATCCATGTTTCTTCTGCATCAATTAACACACCAATATTTTTTTCTGCAGCCAATTCACATACGTGTAACATACGCAGCCGAACCCTGTGCCATTCTTCTTTCTCGGTATTAGACAACAATTCAATGGCATGCAAATATCTTTTCATCAGTGTTCCAGATGCAGCATTCATTTCAGTATCTAATTTTTCCAAAAGTGCAAATCGTGCAAACCCGGTTACTTTAATACTCATAAACGGAATATTTGTCTGCGTGGCTGCATAATTAATTACTTTTTTAAATTCATCACGTGCATGTTCAAAGTTTTCTTCCCCATCTTTTCCTTCTACACCATAATCTAATATTACCTGCACTTTATACTCATCTAATTTGTAAGCTGCTTTTGCTGTTTCTTCCAGCGTTTCGCCACCAACAAATTGTTTAAAAATAGTATTGCGGATTACTGTATTTGTAAAAGGAATATGCCATTTTATGGCGTAAGGTGTAACGTTTAACCCCAATTTAATTAACCAGGGTTTACCCATTGATAAAAAAAGAAAATTTGCTTTTTTTAATTCACTGTTGCTTTTATAAGCAAAGGCAATTTGGGTATTATCAAACGAGATAGCGTCTTTTTGTTCATTCATAATTTGCAATTCGTTATACAAAATTCGAGCAATGAAAACGAAATACCAAATAAAACACCAATTCACTTGTAATAAGTGTCATTATCTTTGTGAAAATATTTTATTAATGGAAAAAAAAGCAGGTGAATCAATTGTGGTTATGACCGAATTAGTATTACCCAATGATACCAATACATTTGGAAATTTAATGGGAGGCCGTTTAATGTACTGGATGGATATTGCTGCTGCACTGGCAGCAATGAAACATTGCAGTGCCCCTGTAGTAACTGCATCTGTAGATAATATTTCTTTTGAAAGCCCTATCAAAATAGGCAATGTGGTACATATAGAAGCTAAAGTTACCAGAGCATTCAACAGCAGTATGGAAGTACATTTAAATGTTTGGGGCGAAGATGCCATTCAGCAATATAAATACAAAAGCAACGAAGCCTATTATACTTTTGTTTCATTAGACCCCAATGGAAAACCCCGTAAAGTAAATCAACTGGTACCCGAAACTGAAGAAGAAAAAAAATTATTTGCAGGAGCTTTAAGAAGAAGGCAATTGCGCCTGGTACTGGGTGGAAAAATGAAAGCAGAAGATGCTGATGAATTAAAAGCTTTGTTTACAAAAGCATAATTTATTTATCAATGGCATTTATCAAATGATGTTTTCCTTTAAGCATATATTTTTTACTTTGCTCAATAGCATCCATAACCACGGCTAAAATATTTTCTGTAGTGTCGTTGTAATCAATTTGTAATGGCTCTTTAAAAGTAACGGAAAGTAAGGAGCCCTTCTTTTTAAATTTTAAACCCTTTTTATTAAATGCCCGCCAGTAGCCGCGTATAATAACAGGAATTACAATTGGCTGATGATGTTTAATAATAAATGCAGTTCCTTTTCGGCCCGGGGCAAATGGTTTAGTGGTACCCTGAGGAAAGGTTATTACCCAGTTTTTTTGTAACGCATTTTCAATTTTTCTGGTATCCGACGGGTCTAATCCCCTTCTTACTTCCTGGCCTTCCGAACGCCATGTACGTTTAACCGTTATAGCGCCTGCCAAACTGAATAATTTACTGATCCAGTCACTTTTCATCGTTTCTTCTGCAGCTACATATTTAACTCTGGTAAAAGGCCATAGTAAATAATAAGGGATGCCAAGTTTGTTTTTTTTGCGCCAGCTTACGGCACAAAAAATATGCAAAAAAGTAATTACATCAGCAAAATAAGTTTGATGGTTGCTTACAAACAGCACATTTTGTTTGGGCAATTTGTGCAGGTTTTCCATCCCGTTTATTTCCAGTTTGTTTATTAAATTAATTCCCGGATAAGAAAACAAACCAACAATAGCATAAACCAATCCTTTTATAAACCTGGATTCTTTAAAATTAGTAAGCCATCGTTTCATATTAAAATGAATTGTTTAATAAAGCAGTAATGCAATATATAAATCTATTTGTGATTGATAAAATATGATTGACTAATTAAACCTGCTAATGAAATTAATATATTTACGCCATGCAACTTACCACTGTAATTTTTGATATGGATGGCCTTTTAATAGACTCTGAACCACTTTGGTGCGAAGCAGCTACAGAAATTTTTAAAAAATTTGGTATACAACTTACACCACAACAATATGCAATTACCACAGGACTACGTACAAAAGATTTTATAGCATGGTGGTTCTCCTATTATAAAATACATGAAAAAGACACCATTGCTGTGGAAAAAGAAATTGTAAATAAAGTAATTGAACTGGTTATAAAAAAAGGAAAACCTTTACCCGGACTATCGCATATTTTTAATTTTTTTATAGATAGAAAATTTAATATTGGTTTAGCTTCTTCCTCACCTGCTGCATTAATTGATGTGGTAGTGGATTTATTACAAATCCGTAATCATTTACAGGCAAGCACTTCTGCCTCAAACCTTAAATACGGTAAACCTCATCCCGAAGTTTATCTAAACTGTGCAGCGGCGCTTAAAGCATTACCGGCACAATGCCTTTGCTTTGAAGATTCATTTAATGGAATAATAGCTGCTAAAGCTGCCCGGATGAAGTGTGTAGTAGTTCCGGAACCCAAAAGCAGTATGCAACTTAAATGGAATGCTGCAGATCTGAAAATTTCTTCTCTGCAAAATTTTACTGATTTATTACTTCAAACGCTTTAATAGCCAAAATTGTAAAAAATACCAAAATTTTAGTCTTTACTTTTTGCATAATTGGGTTTATAATGCAGTTATTTATATTAAATTAAAAATACATACCCCCCATTTTAAAAAAATAGTATAAAAAATTATTTAAAGTTAAGTTAAAGTTATTACCTTTAAACTGTACTATTCAAACTGCACTGCTTTAATACCAAAACAAGTACTATACAGTTTTTTTTCAGGTACGTACACAAACAAACTAAAACATTTTTTATGCAAAAAACAATTACACTAAAAGACTTTAAGGTGTTTTTGCTCAAATCGTTTCTCCCGATTCTGATATTGAGCATTTCTTTTCAGGTCTCTTTTGCGCAAAACGGTTCTTTAACAAAACCGGCAAGTGCTAAATTGGGCCAACCAACAGAAAAACCGGCAATTATTAATTTGCCAGTTAACCAAGCTAAAATGACCCAAAAAGGTTATGAAGCAAAAAAATTACAGGCTCAGGCTTCTTTTCAAGCCACAGATGTACCTGTATCCGTAATTAACACAAAAATTGAAGGAAATCATTTTAGTGTTTCTCCTCAAAGTCTTACTAACGGAATAAACCCTTCTACTCCAAGTGTAGTTGCAGATGTTTGTACATTTTCCGGTGGTTTGGTTGCTGGTGATGCAACATTAACTGCGGGCCGTCCTTTTCGTGGTGGAGTTTCTTCATCATGTGCCGCTCCAGGTGCATGTGGCGCTCCTTTTGGAACAGGCCCATATTTTTATGATACTTATACAATGACTAATCTTACCTGTCAACCACAATGCGTGTCGGTAAATTATATAGCCAATGCAGGTGGAGGCAATGTTTTTGTTACTGCCTATTTAAATAGTTTTAACCCTGCAAGTATTTGTACAAATCGTATTGCCGATGGAGGATCAAGTTCTCTTTCTGCTGGCGCTGCTGTTAATTTTTCGTTTAACCTGGCTGCTAATGCAACAGTAGTTTTTGTTGTAAACGAAGCTACTATTTCAGAAGCCTGTCCATCATATACAATGACTGTTACCGGATTAAATTGTACTCCTCCTCCGGTATGTATTCCTCCAACCTCATCTATTTTAAGCCAGGCTCAGGTAATATTACCTCCTGTTGATTTATTTAATGAAGGCTTTAATTCTGGTGTTCCTTTCCCTGCAAATGGATTACCTGCAGGCTGGACCGGTAAATTCCTAAGCCAACCTATTGGCTCAATTACCGTTTGGTATTCTGGTGTTCCGGCAGTTATAGGCCCTCATAGCGGAGCAAGCTATATTGCTGCAAATTTCAACCATGCCGGTGCTGCATTAGGCACTTTAAGTAGCTGGATGTTTGCACCAAGTGTTCTTTTGCAAAATGGAGATAAATTCAGTTTCTGGACTGTACATGATCCGGGTAATGCCCGACCTGACAGATTACAGGTAAGATTGAATACCACTAATACGGGTACTAATGTAG
>JAYUTC010000185.1:0-11800 GCA_043755395.1 Ferruginibacter sp. | reverse complement strand
TCTTCCCCTGCTGGCACCACCCTGATAACCAAAACCACGCAGGTAATCCCGTTTATCACCATCAATATTTCTAAATCGAGGAATATAGATACCAGTTGGCCTGCGGCCATACAAATATTTATCTTCAAAGCCTTCTGCTTTTCCAGATGCACCCACCCTGAAATGATGGTCCATTACATTGTGTCCCAATTCTCCACTGCTGCTTCCTAAACCTTCAGGCCAAATATCAGTAGCGCTGTTCATTAAAACCCAAGTGCTGTTAAAAGATGATGCACACAGGAAAATAATTTTAGCATTATATACATAAGTCTTATTGCTTTCTGCATCTATTACTTCTACACCTGTTGCTTTCTTAGTATTCTTATCATAAATAAGTTTGGTAACAATTTTGTTGTTTTCCATGGTAAGATTGCCGGTCTTTCTTGCAGCAGGCAATGTTGCAGATTGAGTGCTGAAATAGCCTCCAAACGGGCAGCCACGCCAGCACCTGTCTCTGTACTGACAATTTGTTCTTCCCTGCTCTGGCCTTGCTTCAGTAATATTTGCACTGCGGCCAATAAACATGTGCCGCTTTCCATTATAATGTGTTTTTATTTTTCCGGCCACATCTTTTTCCACCACATTCATATCCATTGCAGGTAAAAATTCTCCATCAGGCAATACATCCAATCCTTCTTTACTTCCCTGTATGCCTGCAAATTTTTCTACATAACTGTACCAGGGTGCTAATTCATCATAACGGATTGGCCAGTCAATAGCAATACCTTCCTTGGCATTTGCTTCAAAATCCATTTTATTCCAGCGGTAACTTTGACGCCCCCAATGTAATGAACGGCCACCAGTATGATAGGCCCTGAACCAGTCGAAACGTTTTGTTTCGGTATAGGGGCTTTCCATATCTTTTACCCACATACCCAAAGTTTGCTCCCCTAATGGGTAATCCCTTTTTAAAAAGGGATGCTCTTTTATCATTTGCTGTGTACGGGTATCTCTGTGCGGAAATTGCCAAATTTCTGTATTGGCAGTTACATAATCTTTTACATGCTCAATATGATTACCCCTTTCGAGCATTAAAACCTTAAGTCCTTTTTCGGTAAGTTCTTTTGCAGCCCATCCACCACTGATGCCTGAGCCTACGACAATTGCGTCGTAAATAGTTTCTGCCATAAAATATGTTTCCCCCATCCCCTAAAGGGGGTTTGATTAATGTTTTATTCTCAGGGGATGAGAATAATTTTATAAATTCTTTTATCTTACTTTTTAACTAAAGTCTTTTCATTTTCGTTAGAGAGATGAAACCATGTTCCCATTTAGGGGACAGGGGTTACACATCACAAAGCCTCACTGCTTTTTTTAAAGCTTCAATTTTATCTTCGTTTTCCTTTCCGGTTGGAATAAACTCCTGTGCTAAATAACCCTTAAAACCTGTTTCAGAAATTGCTTTAATTATTGCAGGGTAAAATAATTCCTGTGTGTTATCAATCTCATGACGACCTGGTACTCCTGCAGTATGATAATGTCCAAAATACTGATGATTATCACGAATTGTTCTAATCACATCACCTTCATTTATCTGCATGTGATAGATATCGTATAACAATTTAAAATTTTCTGACCCAATTCGTTTACATAATTCAATTCCCCATGCACTTTTATCACACATATAATCTTTATGATCTATTTTGCTATTGAACAATTCCATTTGTATTACAACTCCTTTCTTTTCGGCAAGGTCAATAATTTTTTTTAACCCTTCCACACAGTTTTTCATTCCGGTTTCATCATCCATGCCATTTCTGTTTCCACTAAAACAAATCAAATTTTTATATCCTGCATCCGCAACCAAATGTATATGTTCGGTATAACTTTTTATTAATGTACTATGATACTCTTTACTGTTCCAGCCTTTTGTAAGACCAATTTCAGCTCCATTACACATAGAAGAATCAAGATCATAGCTTTTTAAAACATTCCATTCTTTAGGTCCAATTAAATCAATAGCTTTTAATCCCATTTTTTTTGATTCTTTGCATAATTCATCCAGAGATATAAAATCATAAGTCCACCTGCAAACTGAATGATTGATATTTCCTTTGAGTTTGTACATAACGTTATTTTCTTCATTTACAGCTAAAGCAGCTATTGGCCTAGCAGCAACAGCAATTGTTCCAACTGCTAATTGTTTTAATAATTGTCGTCTTGAAGATGTGTTATCCACTCTTAAGTAGAATAGTTTAGTTAATTAAGCTACTTTGTTTCTATTACGCACATAAAAAAATAATCCGGAGAAAGCGGCAATTAAAATTACAGGAAGAATTAAAGTGGTATTTATAATTTCGGGGCCTGCGGTTTTGTTTGCTTCTGCAAGTGCACTTTTCATTAGTTCTGTTGCTTCGGAACTGTTATAGGCTTTTAAATCGGCGCCTGATGGTAAATGAGCAGCAATTTTATTATCGTAAACGCCACCCATAAACATGGTATACAAAGAAACGGCAAACATACCTGCACCACCCATAAGATTAATCCCCACAGCCCCGGTTTTAGGCAAATTTTCTGAAACAAATCCAAGCATTGTAGGCCAAAAATAACAAACACCCATACCAAAAACCAAAGCTCCCACAAAAACCATTGTACCCCCTGAATGTCCTAATATATACAGCCCCAATGTGGCAAGTATTGCCGACATTAATAAAACTCCCTGTGGTGCAAGGCGGTGAACAACCGGGCCAGCAAATGCACGGCCAATAACCATTACTCCTGTTGAAACAGCAAGTATAAGTAATGAATTTGTTGTAACATTATTTAACAACACACCAATCCACTGGCTGGTAAATAATTCTGTGATGGCAGTACCAAACATGCATATAATCATAAAAATAAAAAGCGGGCTGGCTAAAGCCTTATACATACTTGCAGTTGAAACACCACTGGCTACTCTTTCAGTTACCGGAAATTGTTCTTTCATAAACAACCAGCCATATAAAAATGTAGGTATAAGCATTAGTGCCACCTGTATTTGCCAGTTAACGCCCCAATCATTTAAAAAATAAACTATTAGTGAGCCTATTACAATTCCACCCGGAAACCATAAATGAAAGTGATTTAGTTTGGTGGTTTTATTATCACTGTATAATGCTGTTACTAAAGGATTACAGGCTGCTTCTACTGTACCGTTTGCAATGCCTATTAATAATGTAGAAATAAACAACGCCCAATAAGGGCTTCCAAAACTTCCGGCAAAAATGGTCAGCAAAATTCCGGCAAAATGAAAAAGAAATGCCATTACCATTAATTTTTTCATCCCTATAATATCAACCACCATTCCCCCTATAATTACGGCAAGAGGAAACCCCCAAAAAGCAGTTGCAGTAATGGTGGATATTTCTGATTTATCTAAATTAAATTGTGTACCCCAGGTTCCAAGCAATCCTGCACGAATACCAAATGAAAGAGAGGTTACCAGTAATGCCAAACAACTGGCAACAAATAATTTGTTTCTGTTTATAGCTTGCATATCATTTTTATTAAAGTAAAATAGATTTACTTCGTAAATATAATTTTTATTCTCATCTAAAAATCAAATGCTATAAAAAAGTTTTGCTACAATGATGTAGATGTTTTTTAAATTTATAGCCAAAACTTTAATTATTTTTATATTTTTAATTTTTATATAATGAACTGAAATAATTAAAATAATATTACTTTAACTTAAAATAATACCATGCAACGAAAATTAAGAATGGCCATGATTGGAGGCGGTAAAGATGCTTTTATTGGCGCAGTGCATCGCCTTGCAATGAATATGGATGGATTGGTTGAACTGGTTGCAGGCACGCTAAGTGTAAATCCTGAAGTAGCAATAGACTCAGGAAAATCATTGTTTTTGGAGGAAAGCAGGATATATACTGATTATAAAGTGATGCTGGAAAAGGAAGCAACTATGCCTGCAGATAAACGAATAGATTTTGTAAGTATTGTTACACCAAATTTTGTACACTTTGACCCAGCAATGCTGGCACTTGATAAAGGATTTAATGTGGTAATTGAAAAACCAATTACATTTACTTTAGAACAGGCCAAAGAATTAAAAGCAAAAGTTGAAGCAACAGGACTAACATTATTATTGTGCCATACCTATACAGGCTACCCTATGGTAAAACAGGCAAAACAATTGTTAAAAAGTGGCACTTTGGGGAGAGTTAGAAAAATTTATGTGGAATATCCTCAAGGATGGTTAAGTACTTTTTTAGAAGGCACTGGACAAGCGCAGGCAAGTTGGCGTACAGATCCTAAAAAAAGTGGTAAAGCGGGATGTATGGGTGATATAGGAACTCATGCTTTTAACCTGGCTGAATATGTAACCGGATTACAAGTAACTAAAATTTGTTCTACCCTAAATACTGTTGTAGAGGGCAGGCTGCTGGATGATGATGGTGCAGCTTTTTTAAAATTTAATAATGGCGCAACCGGAGTTTTAATGGCAACACAAATTGCTGCTGGCGAAGAAAATAATGTTAAGATAAGAGTGTATTGTGAAAAGGGGGGCCTGGAATGGAAACAGGAAGAGGCGAATACTTTATTGGTAAAATGGCTGGACAAACCAACAGAAATTTACAGAACCGGCGGCGGTTATAACAGTTCCTTTGCGGCACACAATACAAGAATTCCTGCAGGACATCCCGAAGGATATCTGGAAGCATTTGCAAATTTATACCGCAACTATGCTTTAACCTTAATGGCAAAAATTGATGGCACAAAACCAAAAGATGAATGGCAGGATTTTCCGGGTGTGGAAGAAGGAATAAGGGGAATGGCGTTTGTGGAGAATGTGGTAGCCTCTTCAGAGAGCGAACAAAAATGGTTAGACTTTAAAATATAGTTTATTATGCAAACAATTAAAGGACCGGGTATCTTCTTAGCACAATTTCTGGATGATAAGCCACCATTTAACAATTTAAAAAACATTTGCACCTGGGCCCAAAGCCTGGGGTTTGTTGGGGTACAAATTCCTACCTGGGACAGCAGATGTATTGACCTGCAAAAAGCTGCCGAAAGTAAAACTTATGCAGATGAAATAAAAGGGTTGGTAAATGCATGCGGATTAGAAATTACAGAACTCAGTACCCATTTACAGGGGCAGTTAGTTGCTGTTAATCCGGCATGTGATGCTTTGTATGATGGCTTTGCACCTAAAGAGCTACATGGAAACAATAAAGCAAAAATGGAGTGGGCCATTCAACAATTAAAATACGGTGCTAAGGCATCCCAAAATCTGGGATTGAATGCCCACGCCACTTTCAGCGGTTCATTGTTATGGCATACCTTTCATCCCTGGCCACAACGCCCCGCCGGACTAGTAGAAGAGGGGTTTACCGAATTGGCCAAACGCTGGTTGCCTATCTTAAATTATTTTGATGAATGCGGTGTAGATGTTTGTTACGAAATACATCCCGGCGAAGATTTGTTTGATGGCATTACTTACGAAATGTTTTTAGAGAAAGTAGATAATCATAAAAGGGCCTGCTTATTGTATGATCCATCCCATTTTGTTTTGCAGCAACTGGATTATAAACAATATATAGATTTTTATCACGAAAGAATAAGAGCATTTCATGTAAAGGATGCAGAATTTAATTCTACAGGCAAACAGGGTACCTTTGGGGGATATCAAAGCTGGCTGAACCGTGCAGGAAGATACCGCAGCCCTGGTGATGGCCAAATAGATTTTAAAACTATCTTTAGCAAACTTACCCAGTACAATTACAAAGGTTGGGCAGTAATGGAATGGGAATGTTGCATTAAACACCCCGAAGATGGTGCAAAGGAAGGTGCAGATTTTATAAAAAGACATATCATAAGAGTTACAGAAAAAGCATTTGATGATTTTGCAGATACAGGCACCAATGCTGACTTCAATAAAATAATTTTAGGATTACAATAATTAAACTTTTAAAAAAATGAAAAAAAACTTTTTTATTCTTTCTTTATCAATTTTTTGTTTTTCCTGCGGCAGCAAAAGTAGTTCAGGCGCAGATGCATCAACCACCTCTTCTATAACTGATAATCCGGATTTTGAAAAAGGATTAAACCTGGTGGTTAAATCTGATTGCCTGGGGTGTCATAAAACCAATGAAGTATCTGTAGGCCCGGCTTATAATTTAATTGGCAAAAAATATGAAAGTACAGAAGCTAATATTAATACTTTGGCAGAAAAAGTTCAGAAAGGCGGCTCAGGTAATTGGGGAACTGTACCAATGGCAGGGCATAGTGGCGTATCAAAAGAAGATGCTGTTGCCATGGTAAAATATATTTTACTTTTAAAAAATGAAAAATAAATTATGAAACACAAATTTTTTTTTCCATTGGTTTTACTCTGCTTTTTATTTGCATTTAAAAACCAGCAAAGTACATCCGGATTAACTACTGTTGAAATAATCCCAAATTCCCCTGATTCAAAGGGTTGGGTTTCTTTATTTGATGGAAAAACTACAGCAGGCTGGCACAGTTATGGAAAAACTAAAGTTACCGAAAGATGGAAAGTTGCCGATGGCTCTTTATATATAGATACTACACAAAAAGGAAGCGAAGGAGGAGATTTATGCACAGCTGAAGAGTACGACAACTTTGATTTTAAATTAGAATGGAAAATTGCTTCTAATGGTAATAGCGGTATAATCTTTTATGTTAATGAGGACTTTGCCAAATATCATAATTCTTATAACACCGGCCCCGAAATGCAGGTGCTGGATAATGATGGTCATTCCGATGGTAAAATCATAAAACACCGTGCCGGTGATCTCTACGATTTAATTTCATGTAACAAGGAAACAGTAAAACCGGTTGGCGAATGGAATGAAGTAGAAATAAAATCAAAAAATGGTAAATTAGATTTTTATTTAAACGGATCCAATGTGGTGAGTACAACAATGTGGGATGATAACTGGAAAAAAATGATTGCTGGCAGTAAGTTTAAAAATATGCAAGGTTTTGGAACTTATAAAAAAGGTAGGATTGTATTACAGGATCATGGTGATATGGTATGGTATAGAAATATAAAAATTAAAAAGCTTTAAAATAATATAAAAAGTCCCGGAAAATAACCGGGACTTTTTATATAGTGTACTTACAATATTTTTATGGAAATATCCCCAATTCATTATAGCTATTGGCTACTTTATTTATTGCACTTACATAAGCTGCTGTACGCATATCAGGTATTGCAGGATTGTCTTTCCATATTTCCATAATTTCTCTTGTTGCATTTATCATGGTTTCTTCAAGACCACTGTGTACCAAATCCTGCTCCTCTGGGCCATGCATAATAAAATCTCTCTCTTTTTGGCTTACCACTTTGCCACTCAACTCTTCAATTTGACCAAGTATGCGGCCATTTAAATTTTCGGCAAAACGTTTTTCTAATCTACCATAACGAACATGGCTTAAATTTTTCAACCATTCAAAATAACTAACAGTAACCCCCCCGGCATTTAAATACATATCCGGTACGCATAAAATACCTCTTTTGGTAAATTCTTCATCGGCTTCCGGGGTACATGGGCCGTTTGCAGCTTCGCCTACAATTTTTGCTTTAACCCTTGGTGCATTTTCACCATTAATTACATTTTCCAATGCTGCAGGAATTAAAATATCGCATTCCAATTCCAAGGCATCAGTATTTTTTACAAGATTGGTTGCACCTGGAAAATTTAATATTGATCCTGTTTTTTTTCTGTGATGAAAAATTTCTTCTTCATTTAATCCATCAGCATTAAAAATAGCACCCTCGTATTCTGCCAAAGAAATAACTTTAGCACCACCTTCTCTAAAAAATTTGGCACAATGATATCCTACATTACCCAAGCCCTGAACAACTACATTTTTTTCTTTCAACCCAACTGACAATCCCAACTTTTTCATAATACCAGGCATATTACAAACTTCTCTGATGCCAAAATAAACACCAAGCCCCGTTGCTTCTTTACGGCCCCTTACCCCACCTTGTGTAATGGGTTTGCCGGTAACACAGCCTGCACCATCAATTTCTCCAGGCTTTAATGAAGTATAGGTATCTACTATCCAGGCCATTTCTCTTTCCCCGGTACCATAATCAGGTGCCGGTACATCAATGCCGGGGCCAATAAAATTTTTCTTCACCAACTCCGCTGTATAGCGGCGGGTAATTTTTTCAAGATCATAAACACTGTATTTTTTAGGATCAATTGTAATACCACCCTTTGCTCCACCAAAAGGAACATTTACAATAGCGCATTTAAATGTCATCAAAGCTGCTAATGCCATCACTTCATCTAAATTAACTTCCGGGCTATAGCGTATACCACCTTTACATGGTGCTTTATGATGAGAGTGCTGAACACGGTAAGCTTTTATTACTTCTATTTTATCATTTACTTTTACCGGAAAATGCATACGTAACACTGAATTACATTGCTTAATCTGTTCCAGTAATCCCGAATCCCAGGTTGTAAATTTTGCTGCTTTGTCAAAGCTTATTTCCACACTGTGAAAAAAACTGTAATGAGTTTCTGCTGACATAAAAATTGTAGTTTTATTTTTTTTGCAATCGTTGTTTTAAAACACTTTTTAGTATATGAACTATTTTAATCCGGCTGGCTGGTCGGCTTAATTTTCTTTTTCTAATTTACTTATTTTCCTGTCAATAATAAATACATAAACAAATAATCCTGTTAATATTGTTATACATACTGCTACCACCACATAAATCTTACCATTACTACGCATAATATCTTCTACCTTTTGATTATCCTGTGCAAACAAAAGCATATTACTGAATAAGCAAGTAAGCAAAAATATCAAACGCCAAATAATCTTATTCATTTATTAATGTTTTATCTTTCAACAATTGTATTCTTATTTTTAATGTAGCAACCCAAATGCCTAATAATGTCCATCCAATAACTGCAGGGTAAAAAACCATCCGCATAGTAGCGTCCAAATCTTTTTGAGCATTTAAAGCAGGGTTACCGCTATCACTGCCCGGAGCTCCGGGATGTAAACTTCCCACCATTCGTGGTATAATCCAAATACTTGGGAACAACATTACAAAGGCAAAAATATTATATACTGCACTTACCCTTGCCCTTTTATCAATATCTGTAAAACTGCCTCTTAAAACAAAATAGGCACCGTATATCAATAATGCAATGGCTGCACCAATAAGTTTAGGTTCTTTAAGTACACTTCCCAGGCTTTGGTTTTGATCGGTAAGCCAGGTATAATTAGCCCAAATAGCGCCTGTGCCATAACCTAATATGCCAATAAATGCACCCACTGCAGCAAAATGCCGGGCATAAATATCATTACTGTAATTAGAATTGCGTAAATATTTAATACTGTAAATAAAACTGATAATAAATAATATCATCATAGTAAACCACATACATACATGAAAAAAAAGATTACGGATTGACTGATGAATTATGGGTAAATCGGGAACACTCATTAAAAACCCTGCAACAATCGTGTAGATTAATAAAAGAAACGATAATATTTTCCACCAATTTTTCTTCACCAAGAAGATATTTTTTTGAGTGCCGCAAAGATAGGATACAGTTTTCAGTTTAGAGATTTCCTCTAATTATATTTTAATCCTGTGAACTTAAAAATCAATCTTTCCATAAATATGGGAAAAGTACTACTGCCATAGCTATAACTAAAATATCCAATCCAACTATTAAGAAACTCAGCTGCATAACTGCTCCCTGCTTAAAAACTTCCGCAAATGCAACTTTACTTAGTTTCATTAATAATAATAACTGGGGTAAAATTATAGGAAACCCCATTATAGCTATTAAAGCAGCATTTTGCTGTGCTTTTGCAGCAATGGCACTCATTAATGTAAAAACCAGGCTAATACTAATACCACCTAAAATAACTATACCGGTAAATTGTAAAGAATTATTAACAGGGTTAGATAAAAAGAAAAAAAATAAAATTAAAGTAATTATACTCATGAATACCATTAATAAAACATTGTAAATTATTTTACTAATAATAAACTCTACGGGAGAAGCTATTGAATAAAAATACAAGAGTCTGCCTTTACTTTCCTGTAAAAAACTTTTGGCAACTGCATTTACACAAATAAATAATTGAATTATCCAAAACAAACTATTCCATACAGTTCCATCAGGTTTATCCATTGATAAATAAATTACGAAAACTGTGGATGCTATATATAAAACAATGCCATAGAAAGTATGTTTTTGCCTGAATTCGAGCAAAATATCTTTATGCAATAAGGTATAAATTCTTTTAAGCACAGTGCAATTTACTAACTAAATAAACTGTGCATAAAATAATTTTCAAAACAAATGTCCGGGGCAAAAAATGATTAAAATCCGCTGCTGTTAATCAATAACAGGCTTAAATAACACTGGCATTTTATCCACAGTGTAATTACTATCGTATTAATACTATTGTTTAAATTAAATATTAATTATACATTGGGAAACTTTCTTAAACTAAAACTAAACACCATGCGTAAATTATTTATTGCAGTTGCGTTTATTTTATTTGTACAGGCAGCATCTGCACAGAAAAATGTAATCGCTTCCAATCCAGATGTAATAACCGGGCACCTGGTTAGAATTACCAAACCATTAAGAGACTTTAAAGCCATTGATGAACTGCCCTTTGTAAAAGTTCGTGATTTGAATGGTATTATTGGTAAAGACGAAGAATTTGAAGAAGGATCTGGCGCAACATTTGGAAAAGAAATAAACGTTGACCCTGCACTACAAAAAAATTATCCGAATAATCCGCATAAAGCCATTAACGGAGTATCATTAAATAATGCCCTAACCAATAATTTTAATGGTATCGGTTATCAACCGCTCAATCCACCCGACCCAACCATGTGCGTTGGGCCGAACCATATTATACAAATGATTAACGGTTCATCCGGAGCTTTACTGCAGGTTTATAATAAATCTGGCGGTGTGGTAGTGGCTACAAAATATTTGGATGCCATTACCGGAAAAGGGGGCTTAGGAGACCCCATTGCACTTTACGATCAACTGGCCGACAGGTTTGTATTAACAGAGTTTAATAACAAGCCCGAGACGGGTACAGAAGGTTTAACTTTTGCCATATCACAAACCAATGATCCTACAGGGGCCTGGTATGTATATTTTTTCAGCACAGGAACAACATTTCCCGATTATCCTAAATTTTCGGTTTGGCCCGACGCGTATTATGGGACTACCAATGATTTTGCCAATGCAAGTTCTTATTCTGGATCAACAGCATATGCTTTTGACCGGGCTAAAATGCTTGCAGGTAATCAAACAGCCACTATGCAGAAATTTACTTTAGGCACTGCCAGCAAACATTTCTCTATGAGCCCTGTAAGCCTGGGGGGAACCATTCTTCCGCCAGCAGGTACTGGCGGTTTGATTGCATATATGAATGATAATGCATGGAGCGGCGCTGCAGCTGACAGTATTGGATTATTTGAATTTAAAGTTAACTGGACAACTCCTTCTTTAACTACAGTTATTGCAAAATCTTCACTGGCAGTTACTGCATATAAGTCGGATATCTGTACTGCAACAAGGGGGCAATGTATATCGCAGTTAGGTAATACTGTAAAAGTTGAAGCCCTGCATCAAAAAATAATGAATCAACCGATATATAGAAACTTTGGTACTTATGAAGGAATTGTATTATCACATGTGGTTGATAAAGGCACAAATATTTCAGGGTTGCGATGGTATGAGCTTACAAAAACAACAGGTAACTGGGCTGTAAATCAGCAAAG
>JAYUTC010000184.1:0-11876 GCA_043755395.1 Ferruginibacter sp. | reverse complement strand
GTTATACCTGTTTTCCCTGCTTCCATTTTTTATTTTGTATGCTATCAGCGATTTCATTGCATTTCTGATGCGTGATGTATTTAAATACCGCAAAGAAGTAGTATTGGGAAATCTTGCCATTGCCTTCCCCAATAAAACGGAAGCCGAACGAAAAAAAATAGCCCGTAAATTTTACCAGTATTTTACAGACACTTTTATTGAGTGTATAAAAGCAATTTCCATATCAAAGAGAACTTTGGAGAAAAGGAATACCGGTAGTTATGAACTAATTAACGGGTTAATTGATAAAGGTTATAATATCAATGTGCTGGGCGGGCACCAGTTCAACTGGGAATATGGGAGCCTGTTGTATTCCCTTCATCTTAAAATTCCTTTGTCTGCAATATACATTCCAATCACCAATAAGATCGTTGATAAAATATTTTACAATATCCGTACCCGTTACGGTGCTGTTTTTATCAGTTCTGCTGATTTCAGGGACCGGATGGAAACACTGACAAAAAAACAATATATCCTGGCTTTGGGCGCCGACCAGAATCCAACAAATCCACAACATGCATACTGGATCAGGTTCTTCGGCCATCCTACGCCATTTGTTACCGGACCTGAAAAAGGTGCCATTAAAAACAATGCGGCGGTGGTTTATGTGGGATTTAAAAAAATCAGGAGAGGATATTATCATTTTGAACCTTTATTGCTTGCAGAAAATTCTGCCGGCATGAAAGAAGGCGAACTTACCTGCCTTTACAGGGATGCATTGGAAAAAGCGATAAAAAATGATCCTGCAAATTATCTATGGAGCCATAGAAGGTTTAAGTTTGAATGGAAGGAAGAGTATGGGCCATTGCTGGAAAAATAATTATTTTTTCCTTTATAACATTTTGAATTCTGTAATAGGATGTAACTCCCAGGCTGTTGCGGGCTTATTACCGGCAGGTCCCGGTATATTGCTTTCATGTTCTTTATCATAAAACAATGAACCGATTATCTTAACTCTTGGGTGATCGTTGAATTTTACATACCCTTCACTGCATCTTTCTGTGTTACCCAACAATGCAACAACTTTTTCTCTTACGGCTTTTAATTTATTATAAGCGGGGTTACTGGTTGCAGGCAGACCAGTGCATTCTATATTAAAAAATTTAGCTGTTAAGGGATTTTTTGATGTGCCAATGATAATATGATAATCTTCATCTGCTTCCCTGGCAATGGCATATAAATAAACTGAAATAAGCGTAACTACACTGTCTTCTATTTCAATTCTTGGAGAAGTGCTGCTAACGGTTATGGATTCATTGTCCAATGCCAGCAGCCTGGTAATTAGTTTTCTCAGGTTAGTTCCTGCAGCATTGTGAGAAGCAATAGACGTTTTTGCTGCCTTGCGGTAACTCCCGTCAAATCGGTTCGTACTGCTACAGTTGGTATTTGTAGTTCTGGAAGCCGTACGCCTGGCAATTCCTCTTGAAATATTTGTATTGGGCCCGCTGTTTTGTTCATCTGCTTCAAAAGAAACCCGGTAGGTTTTACCATTGGGTGCATTGTAAACAGCTTTTGTTTTTAAAAGAGAAAGATCGGAAATGGTATCACGAAAAGAAAAAGCAGTGAGTGCTGAAACTTTGCTGTTTGCCAGAAGTAAAAATATAACCGGCATTTTTAAAAAGTATTTCATATGAGTTGTTATGAGTGTTTTGAAAAAAAGATTACATCATTTAGGTTCATATTTTTATCCTGCAATGCTGTTAAAAGAATTTAAAATTTTCCGGCATGGTGAATTTTAAATTGAAGTTCACCACTGGTCTTGTATTGGATGACCTTGAACTGTAATTATATCCGCCGTATAAATTTGCCCAAACTCCATCAATGATATTTATTTCTGTACCTAAACTAAGGAGCAAATTGCTTTCTTTTAATTGGCCATCGTACTTAAACTGACCTTCTGCAAATCCTTTAATTCTGTTGGTGCCGTATAAAAACCTTACAGGGATTGCTAAATTGAAATAACTGTTACTTAATTTGATTTTTGTTGTGTCTATCAGATTTTTTGCAATTTGTGCGTTTATGCCAGCTATAAATTGTGACTTATTCGACTTGCCTATCTTATGCGCCCAGGTAAGCCATAACTGTGCCTGGTTAAACCTGAGGTTTTTAACAATACTATCAGGAGAAGATGTTAAGACTGCTATTGCCAGGTCTAATTTTTCATCATTCCAGTGTTTCTTTTTATAATCTTCTTTTATTTTTTTAAGATTGGTTAAAAATTCTTTTTGACTTACTTCTTCTTCATTGGAAATATATTTATTGAATTCCTTTTTATATTTTTCCTGGAAAAGGTCCTCATCTTCCTCATATTCTTTTAACAACCCTTTTGATATTGCAAATGTTTTCAATGAAGAATCTGAGGCATTGCGAAATTTTCGCAAACCGGTTGCTATCAATTGAAGAGATTCAGGATCTGTTCCAAAATCGCCTTCATTGATAATACTGATCCTTAAGCCAATGGCCAGGCTTCTGGCAGAATTTGAAAGCGAGCTGTCTGTTGATGAACCCAGTGAAATTCGAAAACTGTTCAATACGGCATTTTTTGCATATTCTTTCAACTGAACGGGACCTTTCTGACTGTTTAACAGCAATGAAGGAGAAATTTCCAATGCAAATGCTTTGGGGATTATTAGTTTACCGTTTTCTGTAAACGACGACATTGACAATGCCAGTGCTTTCGGGGTTGAAGGTTTTAGCAGGTTTGAGGGATCGGATCCCAGCACTTTAAATGCAGGCATATCCGGTACAACGAAATTTAATTTCATCCTGCTTAAAGTAGTGTCTTCAAAATTCTGTGCGTTTAGTGAAGTGCATATGGTATAAACAACAGAGAAGAAAAGTATTGTTTTTTTCATAAAAAGATCATTTTGCTATAAGCGTAATAAGTAAAAGTGAGATCTGTGCCTTACCTGTTAGTTTAGTAGTTGCATCGTTTTTTTCGGAATGAAATCCCAGGAGCTCATCATCCTGGTAAACTTCCAGGCGGATCTCATAATCGGTATTTACATCCGGGTGATTGCCGAAGAATGCGGTTTTCAGTTTAAGCCTTCGTCCTGAATTTGTTTTCGCAGGAACAGGTAATTGTATGCTGTCATCCTCATCATTCAGGTTATCGCCTTCCAGCAGCAATATTTGCTGGTTGCTGTTTTTAGTTTTTAAATACATTCCGTAATCAGCAACCATATCACCCAAAAAAACAGCTTTTGCAGTTAACGGGCCTCCATTTCGTTTAAAATTCAATGTAATCATATTGATGTATTTAATGCCTACTCTTTATTCCGTTTTCGGCTTACCGGTATGAATGAATGTGTTTATAGTTTCACCAATGGAAAATTATTTAGCTTCTGTACCTGTTTCCTCACAGGTATTATTAATAAAAATAAAATTTCAGGTGTAGTTCAACGATCAGGCAGTATTGAAAAAGATTAGAATGGGCTTAGATCTACTGCTAATATACTATACTGTTTTTATAAATGCAATTATTTTGATTGATGGTTCATATTTAATACTCTATATTTTGTAGCAGGTAAGTGATGCTGCCTTTTATCAAAATTCATCTTTAAAACTAAAAGCGGTGGACGTTGCCGTTCCACCGCTGGTTGGTAAGAGGGTAGAGAGTAAAATGAATAAACTTCTTTGATAAAAAATTTAGCCCAGAATATTATAACTATTAATTAGCATGGCCTTGTGAAATTGTACCAGGTAAAATACCACCAGGTTCTTTCTTCATATTGATATTGCCAGGCACAATTATAACCGTTGCAGATCCAAAAATATCCACCCCGATTCCCATACCATGAATGCCAGTTTCTTTGTTGGCAGTTTTGAATTAAGCTATATACAGGCCTGCCATAAATATCATAACCAGAAAACACAGAATAACAGTTACCACAAATAATATCTGATTCACCTTGCTCATTGTAATAGCTATTTACCTGCCAACCACTTTGAGCATTGCAATTTAGAAAAGCCAAAGTGCTGATAAATGATAAAATGGCAATAATTATTATTTTCATTTTTTTTGGTTTTGTCTGTATTAATGAATAGCATTTAATACACCCGTACTTTTATGCAGTCAGTAAAAGAATTGGGTTCTATTGTCCCTGTCCATATCAATCCTCCGGGTTCTGTAGCTACCCAGTCTAGCTTTTGGCCGTTTTTAAATTGAAAAACTGCACATCCCGGGGCACTGCAATTCCCTGGCCCATTTGGAAATTGTGCTGTTATAGTTCCAATGTTATTTCCACCTACTTTTACAGTAACAGGCCTTGTAGGATTGATTACTGACATATAAAAAATTGCTGAGGAATAAGTGCATGATCCATTATCTGTCTCAGCATCATAATTTCTATTTAATGCTTTTGGATCGGTACAGCCTTTTACTGTCTTTTCGCATGATTGAGTTGTTATTGCTATCATAAGAAAGCATATAACTCCAATGAATATTTGTTTCATAAAATAAGTTTTTTTGCCTACTCTTTAATGCCGTTTTCGGCTACCCGGCTAAACTATTTAGATTATTATTATAATCATCCATTTATTAACTTCTGCAAATATTTTAAATAAACTATAGGAGCACAAGGGTATAATAACGGTAAATTCGTTGAGTGAAAAAACGGTTGCCCTTACTATCAGTAATTTGTTTTGTATATTCAATTATTAAAAGATATTCCATAAGTTTATTTCTAAACTGTAAACTCCTACATGATCTCTAAAGATTCTGCCTATAAAATAGTTGAAGACCTTGTTCTGCGCTTTGAAGAACAAATTGTTTCATATAAAAAATCGGATTATAACGAAACACAAACACGCCGCGATTTTATTGACCCTTTCTTTAAAGCCCTGGGTTGGGATATGGATAACAGCCAGGGTAATGCAGAAGCTTACCGGGAGGTAATACATGAAGACAGGGTAAAAGTAGGCGCCGCAACCAAGGCCCCCGATTATTCTTTTAAACTGGCAGGTGGCAAGCGATTGTTTTTTGTGGAAGCAAAGAAACCAAGTGTATTGGTAAAAAATGAAGTATTGCCTGCTTACCAGGTACGCCGCTATGCCTGGAGCGCCAAGCTACCTGTTAGCATCTTAACCGATTTTGAAGAATTTGCCATTTATGATTGTAATAAAAAGCCAAATGCCACCGACAAGTCTTCTGTTGGAAGAATAAAATACCTGACGTATAAAGATTACTTAAATGAGTTTGAATTTATCTGGGATACTTTCTCCAAAGAGAGAGTGCTGAAAGGTAGCTTCGATAAATTTATTGCTGCCGATAAAAATAAAAAAGGTACAGCCACCGTTGATAAAGAATTTTTAAACTCCTTAGATGAATGGAGAAAACAACTGGCTCTCAATATTGCATTGCGTAATGAAACGCTTACAGAAGATGAACTGAATTTTGTAGTGCAGCAAACCCTTGACCGGCTTATCTTTTTACGCATTGCCGAAGACCGGGGCGTAGAAGAATATGGAAGGTTAAAGAATTTATTAAAAGGGGAAGATTATTATCAAAACCTGTTTACTTATTTTAAAGAAGCTGACAGCAAATATAACAGTGGCCTGTTTGATTTTAAAAAAGACAGCATTAGCAGCAAAGTGGTTATTGATAACAAAACCATCAAGGGTATTATCAGTGAACTGTATTATCCCATCAGCCCGTATGAGTTTAGTGTGCTGAGTGTGGAAATATTGGGCAGCGCTTATGAGCAATTTTTGGGTAAGCAAATAAAACTAACTGCCGGGCACCGGGCAATTATTGAAGAAAAACCCGAAGTACGCAAGGCCGGTGGCGTTTACTACACACCGCAATACATTGTGGAATACATTGTAGAAAACACGGTTGGCAAATTGACCGCAGGCAAAAAACCTGCGGATATAGCCAAACTAAAAATTGTTGACCCTGCCTGCGGTAGCGGAAGTTTTTTATTGGGTGCTTACCAGTATTTATTAAACTGGCATGTGCAATTTTACAAACCCGAATTTGAAAAGCTGACCGCCATTGCGCAAAACAATGGCAACTACAATGAAAAGCAGCGCAATGAAGCCATTAAAGAGCGTAACAAATTGCCCCTTACACCAACCGGCAATTTAACCACGGCGTTGAAAAAACAAATTTTGCTCAACAATATTTATGGAGTAGATATAGATACTCAGGCAGTAGAAGTAACCAAACTGAGTTTGTTATTAAAATGTATGGAAGGAGAAACCGGCAGCAGCATTACGGCCGAAATGCGTTTTGGTGAACGCATATTGCCAACCTTAGACAGCAATATTAAAAGTGGCAACAGTTTAATTGACACAGATTTTTATGATGGGCAAATTGATTTTGAACCCGCCTTGGAAAAGAAAGTAAAACCATTTAGCTGGGAGAAGGGATTTGTAGAAGTGTTTAAGAAGGGAGGGTTTGATGCGGTAATTGGCAACCCACCGTATGGGGCATTGTTTCTAACTGAAGAAACCAAGTATATAGTTACAAAATATAAGGGGACTAAAAAATTTCCAGATAGCTATTGTGCTTTCATGATTAGGGCTGCAAACATTTTAAAGCTTAAAGGTTTATTAGGCTTCATTATTCCGAATACATTTTGCGATTTGGAAAGTTGCAATGATTTTCGAGAATGGTTTTTAACGGAAATGAGTCCTCAAATAATTTATCAAACAGGTTGGGCATTTAAAGATGCTATTGTTGATACCTTGGTTTTTATATCTGAGAATAGCAGATGTAAAAAGGATAATAACATTACAATACAAATAGGTAATAAAAATTACCGTAGAGAAGTAAACGA
The DNA here is from genome assembly GCA_043755395.1 of Ferruginibacter sp. Taxonomy (GTDB): domain Bacteria; phylum Bacteroidota; class Bacteroidia; order Chitinophagales; family Chitinophagaceae; genus Ferruginibacter. Next base: position 5,055 of record JAYUTC010000184.1, on the reverse strand, counting down.
TTTTTTAAATAATCAGTTATTTAAAATTGATTACAGAAATACACAAGAAGATTTGCGTTTATTAAATAGAATACACACTGTGCCTATTGTTTCTTCATTTGCCATTGTAAAGGCAGGAGTGAAAATGTATGAAAAAGGGAAAGGGAATCCTCCACAAACTGAAATAACTTTAAAAGAAAGACCATATTCAAAGATTGGCGAGAAACCAAATGGCTGGTTTTCTTTATTTCGAGGCGAAGATGTAAATCGGTATTTTTTGGCGAAAGAAAAAGAGTTTGTTGATTATGGTCCTTGGTTAGCCGCACCTCGCAGTAAAGAATTGTTTGAAAGCCCTAAAATCTTAATGCGTAGAACTGATGATAAATTAAAATCAACTCTTGATTTTAACAATAGTATTTGTGTGAATTCTTGTCATGTTATTAAACTTAACGAATTATTCATTAAGGAAATAAATTATCATTATTTACTTGGCTTATTAAACTCTAGATTTATTCAAAAAATATTTGAGTTACAAAACCCACAAATGATTGGTAAGGTGTTTTCTGAAGTAAAAGTTATATATGTTGAAAGACTTCCTATTAAAAAAATTGACGGGCAAAATAAATCCGAAAAATCCCTCCACGATGAAATTGTACAGTTAGTAGAAACCATGCTGCAGCTACAGCAACAAAAGAAAACTACCAACTTGCCAGATCAATTGCAGCAATTGGAACAACGCATTGCTTATACAGATGATAAGATAAATGAAAAGGTTTATACGTTGTATGGGTTGAGTGAGGAGGAAGTTAGGGTGGTAGAGGGGAGATAGGTTAGTTGGGTGATAAAACGGGAGAAAATACGGTGTAAATACCGTTGGGATATAAATAAGATTGACCAATCTTTGGGTTATCGTTTAATTTAAAACTTGTTTTATGAAATATCTCAATATTTGCCTGTTACTAAATTGCTTCTTATTCTCCTCAATCATAGCTTGTGCACAATCCACTAAATTAAAAGATACATGTATAGTACTTGATGCAAAAAAGTGTTGCGATAATGTCAAAGTGCCACATTATATTAAAGAGAATTCAAGGGTGTCGTTAAAAATATTAAATGTAAATCCGCTTGTTACCAAAATAAGAGTAAGTACATCATCAGATACAATAAAATTCGGTGATTTTCCAACAGTATTAAATTTGCAATTTGGTTCGGATGATAAATCAAGTAAAACTGTATCAGCAACAAAACCCCTTGTAGCCGATGGTTTTGAAACAGTAAGCTATTTTGGAAAGCCGGAAAAGAAAATGATAAAAGTTGCAGGACCAACTCATGAAGATTCAGTTAGGAGCGCCAGGCAAATAGTGCAATTAAAGCATTGTTATAACAACCTTCAGGATAGTATTTACACACTTCAACGTTTTCTAAATCTAGAGTCTAGAATAAAGGATATTTTGTCAACTCCTATTGCAAGTAAATCTGATCTGCAAAAAAGGATCAGCTATGAATTAAGGTGCTTTGATTATGAGTGTGATTCCTGTTGTTGTTGGTATCAAAAAAAGTACATTGCCTTGTTAGGAGCTATACGCACTAGCTTTAATTGTATTAAAGAAAACTATGATTCTCTTACAAACCGAAAAACAAAAAATCAGATTATTAAAGTCAGCGCAGAAGTGAAAGTTAGTTCAGCAACTTTAAAAATAAAAGAACAATCACTTGAAATAGAGGGAGAAAAGCCTACTACTTTTGATGAAGATTATAAAAAGATAAAAGTAATTATTGATAACCTTTTTGGAGATAGTTTGAGAAAGATCATGGATGCTAAAGTTCAAAGCCTAACTAATATGTGCAGTGATTTCAACAGTATAGATACATTTGTTGTATGTCGTAATTTGCTACCGGCAACCGGTGATGTGTACAAAATTAATTCTGTTATAATCACGGGTCCCAAGGGAGATACTGTATGGAAAATGGACGAAATGCCATTTACGACATATGGCGGCCACCGGTTGAATTTTAGCACTGGTATCGGGTTTAGTTTTTTTGGCTTAGATAAATCTTTTTTTAAAGAAAAAATAAATGATGATACGTTTAAAATATCAAGAAATAATTCAAAAAACTGGGTCCTTCCAACTGTTGCAGTCTTTTTACATTCTTACTACAAAGTAATTGGTAAATGGCAGCCTGCCTGGACATTTGGATTATCTACTAATCCTGCCAATATTGAGTCAACACGTTTTTTTGTAGGTGGAAGTTTAATACAAGGCACAGATAAGAGATTAGTAATTACACTGGGGGTTTCCGCAGGATCATCAACAGTACTTGTAGGTAAATTTGAAGAGAAAAGACGATATAAATATGCAGATTACAGTGGTTTAGAAGATGCAGATTTAACGGAGAAGAAATTACGAATAAATGCTTTTTTCGGGGTTTCTTATAATTTGTCAAGTAAAAGATAAGTATACAACAACCAACATTTTATAACTAAATAAAACTTAAATTTATGCCAGTAGTTTTTTATTCAATGAACCCTGCTGTTCCGAATCGTTCTTTAATGCCATTGGCACCTGGAGAAATCCAGAACTTCAGGCGTGCAATGATTGATTTGGAAAAGGATTTGAGATCGGTCTCATTGCCTGCCAGTTCTACACGTCCAATTAATGAAATCGGCTTAAGTGGGTCATTTCCTGTAGAAGAAATAGCAGGGATGCTTGCTCAAAACAAGGACTGTACGCACATTTCATTTTTTACAGGATGGACCGAGGAAAAGGGGCATTTTACACTTATTGTTCCGATGAAAGATGTAATACCGGGAGATCCAACCTCCGGGACAATCATCGATAAAACTAATACTTATTATTCGGCTATTTGCTGTCAACACCCTCCACTTATATAGGATTAACAAACGCCAGGAGTAAGGCCAAGGGCTTTACTCCTTTTAATTTGTGAAATACATGCGAGTTTTAGAAATTGTTTCGAACTATACACTTATTGTTGTTGCGTTGTTTTTTTTTGTAAAAAAATATTTTCAAATGCCAGGGTATATCAGATACATTGGTTATGTTTTATTACTGAATTGTATTGTGGAAGGAATCGCAGCATTCTTAATGATTTACGATATCAATAATCTTTTTTTGTTTCACATTCTAAATCCAATTCAATTTGCTTTTTATGCTTGGTACACTCGGGCAATTATGACATCTGATAGGGTAAAAAATATATTAACATTTATAATACCTGTACTTGTTGCTATTTCTTTTATCATGTCATTTTCGATACAATCTTTTAATGAATATAATTCATATTGGCTCCTTATTCATAATATCTTTATTACACTTTTTATCCTTTATTACTTTTATGAACAATCTTTGGACAATGTTGTTGTATCGAAATATGAAAAATGCATTTTGCTAATTAATATAGGACTATTCATTTATTCTATAGGAAATCTATTCATAGGAGGTTTCCTGAATATCCTGATAAAAGACAATCTACATGTTGCACTTTTAGTTTATTTTGGAAGTGTTATTATCAGTTATATTATGTATTTATTTTTCATTATGGCATTTATAAGACTTAAATAAAAAAATTGGAGCAAACTTTTCAAATAAGAACTGTTGATATTGTTTTGATAATTCTTTCCGGAACTATTGTATTAACTGCAACTTCTTTACTTGTAATTTTTATTATGCTGCGATTAAAGAAAAACAGGAAAAAACACTATTCTGAAATAAACGACCTTACTTCTTCCTTTGAACAAGCCCTCCTCCAAACCCAACTCGAAATCCAGGAACAAACCCTCAAAACCATTTCCCAGGAGATACACGATAATGTGGGCCAGGTATTGAGCCTTGCCAAACTAAACCTGGGTACTTTTGAGGATACGGAAAGTACTTACAATCAAACCAAGATCAATGATACCAAACAATTGGTAAGCAAAGCCATCAATGACCTGAGAGACCTGAGCCGTAGTTTGCATGGTGATAAGATCACAGAATTGGGTTTACAGGAATCAATTTCAAATGAATTGAAGATCTTACAAAATACCGGGCAGTATAAAACAGAACTTAAGATTATTGGCGATGGTTATAAATTAGAACCTCAAAAAGAAATGGTTCTTTTTCGCATATTTCAGGAGGCCATTAATAATGCAATTAAACACTCAAAAGCGAGGAACATAAATGTGCAATTAGAGTATGATCCGGCAATGTTTATTTTAATGATCAAAGATGATGGCGTTGGATTTAATGCTACAGACTTAGATTCTTCACAAACAGGAATTGGCTTAAAAAGTATGCAAAACCGTGCTAAATTGATCGGTGGAGTGATTTCCATCAATTCATCTGAAAATAACGGTACATCCATATCTATTGAAGTCCAAACCCTAAACCCTAAACCCTAAACCTTATGGCAAACATAGTTTTAGTAGATGATCATGTTTTACTTCGCAACGGCCTTGCTTCACTTGTAAAAAATCTTGGACATAATGTATTGTTTGAGGCTGACAACGGTAAAGAATTCACAGAAAGACTTAACCCGAAATCCCTGCCCGAAATTGTACTGCTTGATATCAACATGCCCGAAATGGATGGTTATGCAACTGCACAATGGCTAAAATCAAATCATCCTGAAATAAAAATACTGGCGCTTAGTATGTATGACAATGAAAACTCTATCATCCGCATGTTGAAGAATGGTACCAAGGGGTATATTCTCAAAGACAGTGAGCCGACTGAATTAAAAACTGCTATAGAAGACATTCTTAAAAAAGGTTATTATTATTCAGACCTTGTTAGTGGTAAACTAATTCATGCGATCAATAAAATTGAAGATGAAGGCAGCGATGTTAATACGATGAACAACCTCAGCGAAAGAGAAATTGATTTTTTAAAATACGCCTGTACCGAACTAACGTATAAGGAAATTGCCGATAAAATGTTTGTAAGCCCACGTACCATTGATGGCTACCGTGATGCCTTGTTTGAAAAATTGCATTTGAAAACCAGGGTTGGGCTCGTTATGTATGCTATTAAGAATGGGGTGGTGCAGGTTTGAAGTTTGAGGTTTGAGGTTTGAGGT
>JAYUTC010000183.1:0-4688 GCA_043755395.1 Ferruginibacter sp. | reverse complement strand
AAGATATTTTCTGTTTAATTCCCCATCTTTATAAACTTGTATGCCAAATAATTCTACTAATTTTATTTTTAAATTCTCATCTTCATTCATTAGCCGCTTTGCAGCATCATCTGCATAATAAACAGGTATGCCAAGTACTTCAAATACTTTTGCAACAGTGCTTTTTCCGCTGCCAATACCGCCGGTTAATCCAATTTTAATCATAAAAAGCAATTTGCGATTTTAGATTGCCGATTTCGGATTTAAAATACCCTCTAATCGTGTAGTAAATCTAAAATCGCAAATTGACAATCTGAAATATTATTTTTTTACTTCTACAACAGGCTTGTTGATATTAGTAGTCCATTCCATACTAATAGCACTGCGTTCAATTTTAATATAACTGCCTGGGCTTACTTCCAGCATTAAAGTAGCATCGTCATTTACTTTATTTACTGTACCGTGTATGCCGGCAATAGTTACAATTTTATCCCCTTTTTGCAAATTGTTAATAAACTGTTTTTGCTGTTTGGCTTTTTTTGCCTGAGGGCGAATCATAAAAAACCAAAATACCACAATCATCAGTCCCATCATAATTAAAGTGCTGGTACTGCCTCCTTTTCCCTGTGGGTCCATCATTAAAAAAATACTTAATAGTTGCATGTTTGTTGTTTTGTCTCCATTTCCATGCTTACAGAATTAATCCGTTTCAGCTTTAATGGGAAAGGAGATGATTAGTGAATATAATTTAATTTACAGATTATTTTTTTTCTTTTACTTCTCCGGTTAATTTTAAAACAGGGAAAGGAGGATTTGCATTTGATGATATATTTATTTCTTTCTCATTATGTCCTTTTTTTCCGCTGCTGTTGAAAACAACTTTAATAAATCCTGTTTCGCCCTGCATAACAGGCTTTTCTGGTTTTTCGGGTACAGTACAACCGCAACTTGCACTTGCATTAATAATTATTAAGGGGTTGGCACCTGTGTTTTTAAAACGGTAACTGTATTCAACCTTTTCTCCTTCGGTAATTGTTCCAAAATTAAATGCACTGTCAATAATTTGAACAGTGGTAGTGTTCTTCATTGCATCTTCCTCGGCCTGTTTTTTCTGTACTGTTTTTAATGAATCGGTTTTAGAATCATCTGCAATTTTATCTTTTCTTTTTATATCGCACGATAATAAAACAACCGGTATTATAATAAATAAAAAATATTTTTTCATCAGTAAAATTATTATTTAAAGATATTTATATGGTGCTGTTTTTATAACTCTTTTTTTGAATTTTATTTTGCAGGGTAAGTTCTTTATGAATATTATCCAAAAGGCCATTTACAAACTGTCCGCTTTGTACCGTACTGTATTCCTTTGCCAAATCAATATATTCATTAATGGTAACCTTTGTGGGTATAGTTTCAAAGAATAAGAATTCGGTGACACCCATTTGTAAAATTATTAAATCAAGAGCGGCAATACGGTCGGCATCCCAGTTTTTTAATTTGGGTTTTATCAATTCAAGGCTTAATTCACTTTTATCCAAAGTGGATAGCAAAAGACTTTTGGCGAACTCTGTTTTTTCTTTGCTGAGCATATCGCCAAAATTATAACTGCCGGGTTTTTGTAAAAAATTAAGAACTAATTGCTCCATCATTTCGGCATCATCATCCCAATTTATAAAATTTTCTTCCAGGTGTGCAATAAAATTTTCATTAGGTAAAAGGAGGGTACAGAAGATAAACTCTAAAATATCTTTTTCCGATTTTTTATCTCTGGACTGAATATTTATGTATTCTTTATACTCATCGGAGTCAACTAACTGCAGGTATATTTTTTTTAAAAGTTCGGTATCTAAAATGTGTTTTAATTTAAATTCTGCAACAGCAACGCTGAAGCCAGGTTGTTCCACCATTTTCCAAAGAATTTCATTACCTGCAATTTTAGTATTTACTGCTAAATCTTCTGCAGTTGGTAAATTTTTTGAGGCTCTATGTCTGGCTGCTGTTTCAGAATAACGGGCAACTTCAGTGATAAAGTAAATGAGGTAGGTAAAAAGATGGCGGCTTAGTTCCAGTTTTTTAGTTAAAATGCTAAGAGGTTCATCAGGTTTTACCTCTCCGCTCATACTGTCGACAGAGTAAAGTGTTTGCATCACTTTTACTCTTATGTTTCTTCTGCTGATCATAATATTAAGTTGGCAAAGGTAGCAATTAGTTTTGGGTTTTACGGTTGGTGTTTGCGTCAATTACAAAACTGTTAATAGTAAATTTTATTTTTTTGATTAATAAATGCAACTGCCAAAAATGCCTGAGTCATATTACCTAAACTGTCGAAATATCCATCATTTAACCTCCTAAATCCCTCTTTTCCCTCTTAAACTGACATACTTTCATTTAATTTTCTGTGGCATAGAATTAGCATACATTTGCCGACCGAATTAATTAATTAAATCAAAAACAAATAGAGTTATGGCAAAAAAGTTAAACATTACCCCATTGCACGACAGGGTTATTGTGAAACCTGCCGCTGCTGAAGAAAAATCTGCAGGCGGTATTATTATTCCCGATACAGCAAAAGAAAAACCACAGCGTGGTACTGTACTTGCAGCGGGACCAGGTAAAAAAGATGAACCTGTAACAGTTAAGGCGGGTGATACAGTATTGTACGGTAAATATGCGGGTACCGAGATTTCTGTAGAAGGGCATGACTATTTAATTATGAGGGAGAGTGATATCCTTGCGATAGTATAATCCTGCTGGCTCCCATTTAGGGGGAACTAAGTTCTTTTAATATATAACATTTCAATCAAATAAAACCTGTTCATCCCTGCAGGTTCTAAAGTCCGCCGTTGGCGGATTGGGGATTTTTTTTATGGCAAAAATGATATTCTTCGATATTGAAGCAAGAAATAAAATGAAAAAAGGTGTTGATACTTTAGCTAACGCAGTTAAAGTAACACTTGGCCCCAAAGGCCGTAACGTGGTTATTGAGAAAAAATTTGGCGCTCCACAGGTAACTAAAGATGGTGTTACTGTTGCTAAAGAAATTGAACTGGAGGACCCTATTGAAAATATGGGTGCTCAAATGGTAAAAGAAGTTGCCTCCAAAACTGCAGATATTGCGGGTGATGGTACAACAACTGCTACAGTTTTAGCTCAATCTATTATTAGTGAAGGGCTGAAGATGGTAGCAGCTGGCGCCAACCCAATGGATTTAAAACGTGGAATTGACAAAGCCGTAAGTATTGTTATTGAAAGCTTAAAAGCACAATCTCAAACCGTAGGTAACGATAGCAAAAAAATTCAGCAGGTTGCAACAATTTCTGCTAACAACGATGAAACTATTGGTAAATTAATTGCCGAAGCTTTTGTAAAAGTTGGTAAAGAAGGAGTAATAACAGTTGAAGAAGCAAAAGGTACGGATACAACAGTTGATATAGTTGAAGGTATGCAGTTTGACAGAGGTTATATATCTCCATACTTTGTAACTAACAGCGAAAAAATGCAGGCTGAATTACAGAATCCTTACATCTTAATTTACGACAAGAAGATTTCTACCATGAAAGATATTCTTCAAATTTTGGAGAAAGTTGCTCAAACTGGCCGTCCATTGGTAATTATTGCCGAAGATTTAGAAGGAGAAGCATTAGCAACCTTAGTGGTAAATAAATTACGTGGTACTATTAAAGTAGCTGCTGTAAAAGCACCAGGTTTTGGCGACAGAAGAAAAGAAATGTTAACTGATATTGCTATTTTAACCTCAGGTACTGTGGTAAGTGAAGAATTAGGCCATAAATTAGAAGCTGCTGATTTATCTTTTTTAGGACAGGCTGCTTCAATAACAATTGATAAAGACAACACAACAATTGTTGGCGGTAAGGGTGTTAAAAAAGATATCACTGCACGTGTTAATCAAATAAAAGCACAGGTAGAAAATACAACCAGTGATTATGATAAAGAAAAATTGCAAGAGCGTTTAGCTAAATTAGCCGGTGGTGTTGCTGTATTATATGTAGGTGCTGCTACCGAAGTGGAAATGAAAGAAAAGAAAGACAGGGTTGACGATGCATTACATGCAACACGTGCAGCTGTTGAAGAAGGTATTGTGCCAGGTGGTGGTGTGGCTTATATCCGTGCCATTGCAGCTTTAGAACCAAAAGTAAAAGGCCAGATAGCTGATGAGCAAACAGGTATGGCCATTGTACGTCGTGCATTAGAAGAACCTATCCGTATTTTAACTGCAAATGCAGGTATTGATGGTTCTATTGTTATACAAAAAATTAAAGAAGGCAAAGGTGATTTTGGTTTTAATGCAAGAACAGAAGTTTACGAAAACTTATTTAAGGCTGGTGTTATTGACCCTACCAAAGTAAGCAGGGTAGCTTTAGAAAATGCAGCTTCTATAGCAGGTATGTTGTTAACTACAGAGTGTGTGGTTGCAGATAAGCCTAAGAAAGAAGAAGCACATAACCATGGTGCACCTGATATGGGCGGAATGGGAGGATATTAATGAATAAATAATAATTGAATAAATGATAATTCCCTCTTACTTAAAAGTGAGAGGGAATTTTTATTGTAACAAAGATGTGGGATAAATTAATTAGTGATTGAAACGTAAAAAATATTCAGGTTATGCTTTTGCTGCATGAAATGATTATTCATTAATTATATAGAGAATATTTTATGAATGCTATTCTCCATCAACAATCCCG
>JAYUTC010000182.1:0-11940 GCA_043755395.1 Ferruginibacter sp. | reverse complement strand
TGCTTTCAATATTCCATATTTCGGTAATGGGTATGGTATTATAAGATTCAATAACCTGGCGGCTTAATGGAAGAAATTCATCATATCGTGTATCGCTTAACGAAAATTGTACCTTCTTTAATTGTTTATCATCCAATATATATTTCATCCAGAAATAAAATTTGAATTTGGCCAGCTCAGTAATATGAAAATGAACAAAGGCCGAAATGTCCTTCATCAGTACATATAAGTGCTTTTTCTCAAACCCATTGATATATTTAAACTGGTACAGAAGGCTGTTAAGGTAATCAAGGAGCGGGGTTTCGGAGGCCGAATTTACCCTGCCGCCGAAAATCATCGCATCGCTTTGAAGGTGTAAAAACTGATCGAGGGAAATTTTATAATGGCTGCAGAGTTTTTGAAGTTCTTCAAAACTAATGGCTTTATCAGCTCTAATACGGCGGTAAGCACTGTCATTACTGATATTGAGTAATTCCGCAACCTCATCAACAAGAGAAAGATGCCCTGGTAATTTATCTTTTATTTGCTGAAAAAAACGTTGTTGAACCTCTGAGGTTTCCATATTACATTTTGTTTAGTAAAAATTGCGTTTTTTATAAATGTTTTTAGTAATAACTGCCTGTTAAGATAACAAAATTTGCATTTATTGCAAAATTTATGTGGGGACAGACTTAACTATTACTAAAATAGTAGTGTTTACTAATTTTAAAAACATGTGAGGATTTATCAATTAGGAATAGCTTTTTCAGCATTATAGTTTTGGGTTGGTATTCGAAAATACATCAACATTTAACTCATAAATTTTAAAATAACAATTATGATACCTTTTATGATATATATGTTTTTCAAAAAAAACAAGAAAAATAAATGGGCAGGAATAGTTTTACAGATAAGCAAATTTTTAAGTGCCCGTTTCTATATTATTTTTTTAAGTCTTTTAATAATGCTATTGTTCCTTATTCCTTTTGTATCGATATCTCAAAAACAATTATTGAATTATAAAATTATACAAGGGGGCAATGAAATTGGCTGGTTACAGTTGGAAAAAAATATTGATGGTAATACCTCAACACTTTTAATGATCTCTGAAATAAAAACCCGGCTAATATTCCCAATTAATGTATCCATTAAAGAATCATCGTTTTATGAAAACGGAAAACTGATTTATTCTTCTCAATTCAGAAAAACCAATGGTAATACAAAATTGGATAAACAAACAAAGTATGTATCAAATAAATATGAAGTATTGGAAAATGGAGATAAGGAAACCTTGTCCATCCCTTTTATAAGCACAAATCTGTTAAGTCTGTATTTTCGGGAGCCTGCAGGTATAGATTTAGTGTATTGTGATAACCATAAATGTTTTGTAAAAATAACAAAAAAGGAAGACGGTGGTTATAAATTAAAGTTTCCGGATGGCAATAGTGATTGCTTCTATTACAGTGGAGGTATATGCTCCAAAATAAAAATTGAACACACTTTTTATTCAGCAGAAATAGTTTTTACCCCTTAAATAAATCAAAAATGAACAGTCCTGAAACAATTTTAAAATATTCCTTTTGCTATTTTACGATTTTTATACTTACCTGGATAAGTAAACTAAATGAAAGTAACCGACTATTTAATACAAAAGGGATATTGGCAGCAAATACCGGCTACCTAATTGGTTTACATTTAGCCGGGATATTATTGTTTGGATTAGTGCCCCTTACAATATTTAACCAATCCAACAAATTAATATTGGAAGTTGGAGAAATACCAACTTTATCCTGGTTGCTTTCATTCATACTTTTAATTATATTAACAACAATTACGGGATTAAGGTCGGGTGAACCAATTGAAATTAAACAACAATATAAAAATGGTTCCTCAAAAATATTTCTCATTCAATATTTTCCAATAAGGATATTATTTCTTTGTTCTTATGAATTATTTTTTCGTGGTTTTTTACTTTTTGATTTGATAAAATGGCTGGGCATTTTACAGGCAGTTTTAATAACAACCGGACTTACCGTTTTAATTCATGTTTTCACCAATAAAAAAGAAATGTGGGCATGTATTCCATTTGGAATATTGCTCAGCATTTTTTGCATAACCATTAACTCCGTATGGCCGGCAATTTTAATTCACTTGATTTTATCATTGTCATATGAAATCCCCCCAGTTAATCAATTTTTAAATCAATTAAAACATATCTAATGAAAATTTTAGTTACAGGCGCCACCGGTTATGTTGGTCATCAACTGGCACTTACATTGGCCCAACGGGGTAATACTGTTAATGTATTAGTTAGAAAGCCAGATTCTGCAAATGTTCCCAAACATAAAAACATCTGTGTTTATAAGGGGGATATTACTGACAAATCATCAATAACGCTTGCAATTTATGGTTGTGAGCAGGTATATCATGCAGCTGCACTTGTAAAAATATTTGCTAAAGACCCTTCCGATTTTTACAAAGTAAATGTTGATGGTACCAATAATTTATTATCCCAATCACTTGAATCAGGAGTAAAAAGATTTGTATTTACCAGCAGTTGTGGGGTTATAGGCTCAACAGTTCTTGAACCCAAATGCGAAACTGACCCCCGTACAACAGCTTTTGATAATGAGTATGAATTTACAAAATTTCTGGCCGAGAATCTAGTTAAAGAATATTTACACAAAGGCTTGTTTACAATAATTGTATGCCCTTCAAAAGTATTTGGACCTGGAATAGAAACGCATCCCATCAGTGTTAACCAGATGATAAAGAAATTTATAAAGGGCAGTCTTACATTCATTCCAAAACCCGGAAATCTTGTGACAAATTATTGTTTTATTACCGATGTGGTGGAAGGGCATATTCTTGCCATGGCAAAAGGTATAGGTGGCGAAAAATATATATTAGGGGGAGAAAACATTTCATTTATAGATTTTTTTCAAACAATTCGTTTGCTTTCCGGATCAAAAGCAAAACTTATACAAACTCCAAAAATTATTATTCAAACCTGGGCATGGTTTCAATGGATACATTATAAAATAAGCAAGAAAGAACCTTTTGTAACTGCAAAAGCAATAAGAACTATTTTTTGCCACAAAACTTTTAACAGCAGTAAAGCTATAAGGCAATTAGGATACCGGCTTACACCAATAAAAGAAGGACTTCAACAAACCATTAAATTTTTAAACACTCAATATCATGCCTAAAAAATATTATAGCTTAATAACCGGAGCAAGTGAAGGTTTTGGAAAAGCATTGGCACTGGAATGTGCTTCCCGACAGATGAATCTTATACTGGTAGCATTACCCGGACCAGAATTATATTACCTCTGCGATTTTATAAGGCGGAATTATAAAGTAGATGCTATTGCAATTGAAAAGGATCTTACTACAGAAGAAGAATGCAAGTTGCTTTTTAATAAGGTAAAAGAACTTGACCTCTCTGTTAATATGCTCATAAATAATGCAGGATTAGGCAGCACAATGTTATTTAGAGAAGGTAGTGCCCCATTTTACCTGAAACAAATAAAACTAAATGTAATTGCCACAACTATTATTACCCATCTTTTTATTGATATGCTGAGAAAAAACGGGCCTTCATATATTTTAAATGTGGGCAGCCTTTGCAGTTACTTTTTTTTGGCAAAAAAACCAGTGTACGGTGCTACTAAATCATTTATCTACTTTTTTTCAAAAAGCCTGAGAAGGGAATTAAAACAAGAGGGAATTAAAGTAAGTGTTGTGTGCCCTGGTGGAATGAATACAAATACATCTGTTATTGTTATCAACAAAGCCACTAACTGGCTGGCACGTCTTGCAGTTATGAATCCAGAGGAAGTTGCACCTAGCGTTATTGATGGTTTATTAAAAGGAAAAGAAGTAATTATTCCTGGAACTGTAAATAAAATTTTTCTGCTATTGAATAGCATTTTACCTGGTTTTATAAAAATAATGATCACAAACAGGCAAATGAAAGTACTAAATTCTGCAATTCTCAGTACAAAATCAGTGCCTCAAAAAATAAATTCAGCAATGGCCATTTCAAGTAACTAAAATAATTTGAATAATACATTCCTGAAAATATATTTAAAATATTTTTTTTAATTAAAAAACACTGTTATGAAAATATATCTATTAGGTATTTGTTTGCTGTCTTTTTCAGCAACTTTATTTAGCCAACAAACTATTGCACCAGTTACAGAAGTTCTTCAAACTGATTACATTAAAAAATATAAAATTCAGAAAACTATTGCGTGGGTTTTATTAGGATCAGGGATTGGAATTGCAGTTATTGATATTTCAAGAAAGAGACCAAAACCCGTTTATGCTCCAAATGGAAGCTGGTTCTACATTCCACCAATTAATTCCTCCCGCTTAGATAGCTTTGATGATTCACAAAGATTTCTACTTTATGTAGCTGGCATTACTTCATTAGCAAGTATCCCATTTTATATAAGTGCACATAAAAATAAAAAAAGGGCGAAAGCAACTGTAACCTTTAAAAATCAACGTTTATTTACAACAGTTAAAAATAATATAGTAAATTTAACTCAGCCTTCTATTGTATTTAAGATAGGAATTTGATTTTTAAAATAATTAATCTTTACCTTTTTCTCAATGAAGATTAATTGAAATGGTGTCGGTGCTTTCAGAGTTGCCCTTTACATTTTGCATGCATGAACCCTTTCTCGTAGTGAATTAAAAAATCTAACCCTTTCCTTTTCACCTGTACCGCTAATCATTACCGAGCGGCTAATAAGATTATTAAAATTATTAAATGTTTTTTCTGTAAATTTTTTGTCGGCTGTACTTATATATTTGAGCACAATGTAATTAATAAATGAAATGCGGTGACCGTCCAGCTCAACCATAATGCTGTTGTTGCCTAAGATAATTTCATTAATATATAATTTTAATGGTGCCTTATATCCGGATTCACCAATACCTGGCAAAAATTTAATTCCTTTTTCTGCCTGCTTTTGCAAATGTTGCAGCATAGCATCGCAGCTATCCACCACTAAAGCCAGATCTTCTTTGGTTTCAAAAATACCTGCATCGCGGTAATATTCTATTTGTAATATAGTGCTGTTAATACTTTCGTAATTCCATAATTCTGATGATGGCATTTCATTATATACCTGTAAAACTTTCTGTCCCAATGCAAATATTTCTGTTGCATCATAATTTTTAAGGCTAAATTTTTTCCCTTCAAAATCAGGATTATTCAGAATACTCTTATCCCAAAAAAATGCTTTAAATGCTGTTAACTCTTTATAATAAAAAAAGTGAAAAACCGGTACATCCTTGCTGAGGTACAGCATTTCCTTTTGCTTAAATTGACTAAAGTTGTTAAAAACCTGAACCAACCCAGCCATGTATTGTTTAAAATCATTTATAACTCCATTTGCTTCGGGATCAGTAAAAAGTATTTTATCACTCTTTAATTCCAGTACCTGGTCAAGAGAAAGATTAAATTTTTCGCAAAGTAGTTTTAGTTCATTAAGTGTAATGGGCTTTTCACCCCGGATGCGGCGATAAACGCTATCGTAACTAATATGAAACAAATCGGCTAAAGTATCTGCCAGCGACACATGAGCAGGTAATACATCTTTTATATAGGCAAACAAATCCTTTTGCAGGTTAATCTCTTTCATAGCAAAATAAATTTACGGATTTTCCGTAACAATACGATTTTCTTTATTGAAATCCCTTTTTACGCCTGGTTCAGGCCAATTAAGAAGCAATAATCCATTAAATATTTTTAAGGAGGTTTTTGTTTATGAAAATATGCTTCAATCAAATTACAAGAGGCATTTATCAATTATAGTTTCCTGCAAGGGTGCTATACTTTCAATTTGTAAACAAAAACAATCATCATGAAAAAAGTTATTACACTTGCAGCAATTCTTTTTACAGGATTTATTGCAAAAAGCCAATCTGTAAATATTGAATCCGTTAATCCAACTAAAGATAATCCGTTGTTAGTGACTGAAATTGAAAAATTTAAACAGGAAACCGACGGTGGAATAAATTTTTATATAATTACTAAAGAGAAAAGTAAAAAAATTGATTTAACCAGCCTTAGTACTAACTTAAGAGCAAGTATTCGTGAATTTTTAGATAGAAAAACTTTATATGTTATTTCAGCAAAATCATCAGAAGATGCAGCAAATAAAATGATACGTATCCTTCACCGTAGAAAAAAAATGATTAACAATATATGGTTCGATTCTCATGGCCATTATGGCAACAGATATTCCTCATTCCGGGTTGGTAAAGACATATTCAGTTATAAAAACATTACTGACAGTATTGCAACAAAATATTTAAAACTAATTGCAGCCTATTGTGATGAAAATACAAAAATAGGTTTGGGAGCCTGTTATGCCGGTGCCGATTTTTATTTTCCTGCAACTGACAGTACAGCTGCAAGCCGGATGAATGGAGATTCGCTAATGATTGGACTGGGACTGGTTTTCACTAAATCTTCTGTATATGCAAGCGAAAGTTGGGTAATGGCAAAACCGGGTATATTTGCAAATAAATATGGCTTTGCCGGTTATCCCTTACAAAACCGATTTCTGGATAACGTGTATGCCCCGGTATGGCAGCGACTTGGTAAATGGCGGCATTATTCAACTTTATCCGGCGAAATAAAAAATGTTCCAACAGTTGCCTTAAACCGCTGGGGTGATATTAATTTCCGCACACGCAATTATAATGACTTACCCAAAGTAAAAAAAACAATTACTGAAAAAACTAAAAAATTAATGCCGGGACTTGCTAAGTTTAGTTAATACTTAATTAATAAAATACTTTTATGAAAAAGACACTTATTTTAATCAGTTGCTTTTTAATAAATTACTGCCATGCACAAAAAAAATGTTTTTCAAAAAGCTGGTCTTTGGCAATAACCAATTCACATACAGCTAAACCATTCAGGAGTTTTGCTGCATTGGCTTATAAAAATTTTCATCCCGGTATTGAAGGTGGAATGCAATTAATTATAAAAGAAAAGTCAGTAGACAGCAACAGAATAAAACACCAATGGCTGTTAAATTTAAAAAGTGGGTACATGTATCACCAATGGGTACAACACAATATTGCTTTATATGCAACATATGGCTATCGGAAATATTTTTTAAAAACTTTTTCGGCCGAAATAAAAGCAGGTGGAGGATACCAGCAAGTTATTGCCGACAGTAAAATTTTTAAATTAACGGATGAAGGAATAAAAAAGAAAACCAATTGGGGCCGGCCTCAATTAATAGCTACGGTTTCATTAGTATTGAATAAGGAAATTACTTTTCCCTTTAACTGTACTCTTTTTTTTGAATACCAGCAACGGATACAAACCCCTTTTATAAAGGAATATGTTCCCATTTTACCCTATAACATTTTAATGATTGGAGCCAGTTTTCCAATAAAAAGAATTGCAAATAAATAAAATAATTTTATGAAATATATTTTAATTATACTTCTCATAGGTTGTTGTACATCCTGTAAAAAAGAACAAATTTTGCCAACAGCCGGTATCGGCATCAATATTCCCTGGGCCGACAGCAGCAGTAAACATCCTAAAAATGCCAGTTTACTTTCATTATTAAATAAGTATAATAAAAAAGGATTACCAGGCATTTCATTATTGGTAAATGATGCCAGTGGTACCTGGGTTGGTGCAATGGGAAAAGCCGATCTGGCAACCAATATAGATTTTGTTCCCGGCACTATTTCAAAAGTTGCAAGTATAACTAAATTATTTATGGGTACGCTTGTATTTAAGCTAATTGAAGATTCAGTAAAATCGGGTTTAGGTTATAATTCATTGTATCAGCCAATATCAAAATGGATAGCCCCGGATATTATCAACAAAATTGCAAATGGCAATAAAATAACCTTTGGACAATTACTAAAACACGAAAGCGGCATACCCGACTTAATTGAAGATGATGCCTTTTACCTTGCCGTTTTAAATAACCCAAATAAAAAATGGACACAGGAAGAATTACTTAAATTTATTTATAACAAACCGGCAGTTTTTGAACCTGGTGATACGGCTGTTTATTCTAACACCAATACAATATTAGTAACAATGATTATGGAGGCTGCTACAGGAAAAAAACATGCTGCTTTACTAAAAGAAAAAATTTTTATTCCATTAGGGCTTTCACAAACTTATTACCAGCCACATGATGAAATACCTAATTCCGTTGCCCAGGGTTATTTTGATTTATATAATAACAATACATTAATAAATGTTTCCAATATAGTAACGGGTAGTGGTAATGGATATGGTGGCATTTATTCAACACTTTTTGATTTATACAAATTTATTGATGCTTTATTATTAAAGCAATCGATGCTATCCTCAAAATCATTAACCCTAATGCAGACTTATGGAAAAACTGATGGAAGTAACAGATACGGATATGGTATTATGAAAAAATTTACAGAAAGGGGTAATAATGCAGGCATTGGTCATTCAGGAAGAGATCTGGGTTATACAGCTAACCTTTTTTTCTTTCCTTTAAAAGGAGTAACGCATATATTTTTTATAAATTATGGCACCGATGCAAAAAGCAATCTCAGGCAGGTATTTTATGATTTTCAGGATGAGTTATTGAATATTACACTCCAATAAATTAATAACAATAAAAAGCATTGTAGCTGGTTATTACATCCGCTGTTTCATTACTTCATATAATACAATACCTGTAGAAACTGAAACATTAAGTGAGTCAAATTTAGCAACCATAGGTATTTGAAAACGGTCGTCACAAATTTTCATTAATGCGGGATAAACACCATGTTCCTCTCCTCCCATAATAATAGCGCATGGCTCTTTAAAATTGCATTCAAATATTTTTCTTTCGGCTTCCATTTCAGTTGCAAAAACTTTTATACCATTTAAATGAAGTTCATCCACTGCTTTCATTAAACTGTTTACCCTGCAAACAGCAATTTGTTCCAATGCTCCCGCAGAGGTTAAGATAGCGTCCTCATTTAAAGCCCCTACTCCTTTATCCGGAATGATTATGGCATTTACCCCAAAGCAAAAAGCACTACGGGCAATTCCTCCAATATTTCTTATATCGGTAATGCCATCCAATATTAAAAACAAAGGCATTTCTCCCTTATCAACAATAAATGAAATTACATCCTGCAAATCCTGGTATTTAATCTTTGAAATGAGCGCTACACATCCCTCGTGATGGCTTACATTAAAATTGTTAAGTTTTTCAACAGGAACTTTATTAATAGGTACGAGATTTTTTTCTGCCAACTTTTTTATTTCATCAATCACATCTCCATGTACTGTACTTTGCATATAAATACGCTCCAGCTGTTTACCGGTTTGCATAGCTTCTATAATAGCTTTTCTTCCTACTACTAAAGTATTTTTTTTAGGCCGTTGATGTTGATGTCTGAATGTTTTCACTTTTCAAAATTAAACTTAATTGATTCAAAAAAAAACCATAAGTTTTTAAAAAACTTATGGTCATCAAAGCCCCGTTTTCAGGGGTTTGGAAGTCTTTTATTTTAAACCAAATACTCTCTTTACTTCCTTAACAGCATCTAATTTTTCCCATGTAAACAACTCTACTTTTTTCTTAACTGTTTTGCCATCAGGGGAAGTAAATGTTTTTTCAACTACTTCATTTTTACGTCCCATATGACCATAAGCAGCAGTTTCACTATATATTGGATTACGCAATTTTAAACGTTGTTCAATAAAATAAGGCCTCATATCAAAACAAGGCATTTTCATTATTTTTTCTGCTATTTGCCCGTCGGTTAATTTTATTTTAGATGTACCATAAGTAACTACATTAATTGAAGTTGGCTGAGCAACACCAATTGCATAGGAAACCTGAACCAAAACTTCGCTACACAATCCAGCAGCTACCAAATTTTTTGCAATATGACGTGTAGCATAAGCTGCACTCCTATCAACCTTACTGGGATCTTTTCCACTAAATGCTCCACCACCGTGTGCACCTTTGCCACCGTAAGTATCTACAATTATTTTACGGCCGGTTAATCCAGTATCTCCATGGGGACCACCAATTACAAATTTTCCGGTAGGATTTACGTGATATTTAATTTTATTATTAAAAAGATGATTGTATTTAGGGTATTTTGCTTTTACCCTTGGTATAACAATATTGATAACATCTTTTTTAATTTTTGCTAACATAATTTCATCTGCTGCAAAATCATCGTGTTGTGTAGAAACTACAATTGCCTCAATTCGTACAGGCATATTATTATCATCATATTCTAAAGTAACCTGACTTTTAGCATCAGGACGCAGATATTTAATTTGTTTTTTTTCTCTGCGAATGGCTGCCATTTCCAATAAAATATAATGGGCTAAATCTAAAGCAAGCGGCATATAATTTTCCGTTTCATTAGTTGCATAGCCAAACATCATTCCCTGATCACCTGCTCCCTGTTCTTCTTTTTTCTTTCTGTCTACCCCCTGATTAATATCTGCTGACTGCTCATGAATGGCAGATAAAATACCACAGGAATTGGCTTCAAACATGTAATCACTTACTGTGTACCCAATTTTACGGATAACGCCACGGGCTATTTCCTGAACATCCAGGTAGGCTTTACTTTTAACTTCACCGGCTAAAATTACCTGCCCTGTTGTTACAAGGGTTTCGCATGCAACTTTACTTTGTGGATCAAAAGCTAAAAAATTATCAATTAATGCATCGCTGATTTGGTCAGCAACTTTATCGGGATGTCCCTCACTTACGGATTCTGATGTAAATAAATACGGCATATTATTTTTTTTTAAGATTGCAAAGATAAGGGTGTAGTATTTAAACAACAAAGTCCCCTAAACATTTCAGGGGACTTATACACTTATCTTAATAAATTAATTTTAAATTTTTGAATATACTAATCTCAACCTCATTTTATAATTGGCATTACTACCCCCACCTAACTTAACTCTTCCCTGTGCCAGTTTGTTACTAAAGGGAATATTATCTAAAGTATATTGAGGATAAACCAGTTTATAGGGTGCCTGCAGCCGCAAGGTGTAATTATTAGTATGTTTTGTTACAATGTCCTGTACATAACGGGTAATATTAAAATTATAATATTTTACCTGGTTGCCAAATACATCAGTTTTATTTCTTGCGTAGCCTCCATGATAAATAAGATCTATTCCTCCATTGGGGTAATAGGTATTTATTTTAAAGTCAGGATCATATGGGACATTTGGATTCAAATCATAATATAACGGCTTCCATTTATTAGTTAAACCGGTGTCTTTTAAATCAATATATAAAAATCCGGGGGCTGTAAGTATTTGGCTTGAAATGTCAGGTATTTGCTCAATTATAATTTCGGCCCTGTGTATTACCCTGTTTGAAATTGTTGATAATGCAGGTATATTTAAATTAGCAAAAGTACCCGGGGTTGCCTGTAAATAAATTTCATCTGGTGCAGGAGTTGAAACAGGAAATCCCGATCGATTACGGATAATATTATTAGAAGTAGCAGAGGGTGCGTTAACAGAACCGCCAAAAGTTGTAAATACTTTTAATGAGGAAAAGGTTGTATCAACCTGTCCGCCATTTTTTCGTCTGAAATGAACTTCCAATTTGGATGAAGTGTCTGTTAAATTGGTATAAAGTAAACTATTACCACTACCATTTGCAATAATAGCAATACCATTATTAAATGAGCGAAATGCAGAATCTGATCTGAAAGAATTATTACTCAAAACATTAGTATCTCTTGTAAACATGGTGTTTGCAAAGGCACTGGACAATTTAATACGAATTTGATTTTTTACTGAATCTTTACCGTTGGCATATTTTACATAATTACCAAGGCTTGTAATATTAACTGTGGCATTACCTAATATAGAACCCGTAGCAGGGGCATAATTTATACTTTTTGACTGATATAAAGAATCCCATAAACCATTATTAC
>JAYUTC010000181.1:0-11973 GCA_043755395.1 Ferruginibacter sp. | reverse complement strand
CTTTAGTGAAAGAGAAAATTTTTCAAGACCTTCTTCGTTTTTAATATTGTCTAGTCCGGCATAGTGCTGTAATCGTTCGCTTGTATTGGTTATGTATGTTTCGGGAATAAGCATTTCCAAATCTGTTTCTATCACGCAGTCTTGAACAATGAGTTTTATTTTTTCAGAAAGCTCTTCGGCAAACAAATCTTTGAATTCAGTTTCCTTAAGTTCTTGAATGGCTTCATCCAGAATTTTGTGATACGTATCAAAGCCAAGATCAGTGATGAAGCCAGTTTGTTCGCCACCTAATAAATTTCCTGCGCCACGAATATCCAGGTCTCTCATTGCAATCTGGAAGCCACTTCCCAAATCACTGTATTGTTCTAATGTAGATAAACGTTTTCTGCTATCTGCAGGAAGGCTGCTCATTGGTGGAGCCAGCAAATAGCAAAAAGCTTTTTTATTACTTCTGCCCACTCTTCCCCTTAATTGATGCAGGTCACTTAATCCAAACTGGTGTGCATTATTCACAATAATGGTATTTACGTTTGGAATATCCACGCCACTTTCTACAATGTTAGTACATACCAGTACGTCATATTTTTTATCCATAAAATCCAGGATGGTATCTTCCAGTTCATCTCCATCCATTTGCCCGTGTGCAAAGGCAATGCTAAGGTCGGGACAAAGGCCTTGTATTAAACCTTTCATTTCTGGTAATCCATTTACCCTGTTGTGAATAAAAAATACCTGCCCACCTCTTTCCGCTTCATAATAGATAATATCACGAATGGCATCTTCATTAAATACCATTACTTCGGTTTGAATTGGCTGACGGTTTGGCGGCGGGGTATTGATGATGCTCAGATCTCTAGCACCCATTAAACTAAACTGCAAAGTTCTTGGTATTGGCGTTGCTGTTAGTGTAAGAGAATCAACAGTTGCTCTTAATTGTTTTAATTTTTCTTTTGCTGCCACCCCAAATTTTTGTTCTTCATCTATAATCATTACCCCTAGGTCTTTAAATTTCACTTCTTTCCCCAATAAGGCATGTGTGCCAATGATGATGTCAATTTTCCCTTCTGCTAATTTTTGAAGCGTTTCCTTTTTTTCTTTGGATGATTTAAACCGGTTAATAAAATCAACCGTAACCGGAAAATCTTTTAGCCTTTCTCCAAAAGTTTTAAAATGCTGATAGGCCAAAATAGTTGTTGGTACTAAAACTGCAGCCTGTTTACCATCGCAACAACTTTTAAATGCTGCACGTATGGCAATTTCTGTTTTGCCAAATCCCACATCACCACAAACTAATCTGTCCATTGGTGATGATTTTTCCATGTCACGCTTTACATCTTCTGTTGCTTTGCCCTGGTCGGGTGTATCCTCATAAATAAAACTTGCTTCCAGTTCGGTTTGCATATAATTATCCGGGGCATGCGCAAAGCCTTCCTGACTTTTTCTTTGGGCATAAAGTTTTATTAAATCGGTAGCAATATCTTTTACCTGTTTTTTTGTTTTGTCTTTTAATTTATTCCAAACATCACTGCCTAACTTATTCATTTTTGGTATACTTCCTTCTTTGCCACTGTATTTGCCAATTTTATGTAACGACGATATATTTACATACAGTAAATCGCCATCTTTATATTGAATACGCACTGCTTCCTGTAATCTTCCATTGGCTTCAATTTTTTGTAAGCCACTGTATACACCCACGCCATGATCGATATGTGTTACGTAATCACCAGGTTGTAATTCTCTTAAAGTTTTTAATGTAAGCGCTTTGTTTTTGCTGAAAGCCTGTTTTACTTTGTATTTGTGATACCGCTGAAATATTTGATGGTCGGTATAACAAACACATTTTAAGTCATCATCAATAAAACCTTCGTGGATAGAAGTTGGAATGGCTATTACATTAATTGCTGCTTTTAAATCAGTAAATATTACATGTAGCCTTTCTAACTGTTTGGGATTTTCGGCAAATAAATAAATATTGTATTTTTTTGCTTCATATTCTTTTAAATTTTTAATTAATATATTAAACTGCCTGTTAAAGGCTGGTTGTTCTTTTGTAGTAAAATTTATAGTGTGGCTGTTAGTAAAGCAGGATTTATTACCCAACTCAATGATATGCCGGAGTTGAATTTGTTCTTCAATTTTATCAGCACTTACAAAATCATTTTCACAGAAATATTTTCTATTTAAAGTATCTTCCGGTTCATCATTTTTTAGCATGTTTACAAATTCGGAATTCCAGATGCTAAAATCTTCTTCCTGCTGTACAATTTTCTCTTTAACAAAGGTCCAGTCTTCTATCCACACCACTGCATTCTCCGGCAAAAAATCTAAAAAAGAAATTTTTTCTTTAGTATCGTTTTGTAAAATATCTACATTTGGAATAATATTTATTTGTAATAATTTTCTTTCACTCAATTGTGTTTCCGGATCAAAAATCCTTAAGCTGTCCACCTCATTGCCAAATAATTCTATGCGGTAAGGTTTTTCATTTCCAAAAGAGTAAATATCAAGGATGCCCCCACGTACTGCAAACTGTCCCGGCTCATAAACAAAATCTGTTCTCTCAAAACCATAAGCTACAAATTTTCCCAGTATACCGTTTACATCTAGTGTATCGCCCTGTTTAATGGAAATTATATTATCCGAAAGTGTTTTTGAAAGCACAACTTTTTCAATAAGAGCTTCAGGATAAGTGATAATAATATTTTTATTATTCCCTCCCGCTAACCTTGTTAATGCTTCGGTACGCAACATTACATGGCTTGGGTTTAGCAGGCTGTAATTTTTAGTATTTTTAAAAGAAGAAGGGAAGTAAAAAAGATTTAATGCACCTGTTAAATTTTCAAGGGTGTTATGAAAATATGCCGCTTCTTCTGCATCCCGTAAAATAATAAGATGATTTAACTGACTTGATGCAGGGTTATTAAAAACTGAAGTAATAATGAATTGTGAAGCACTGCCTTGCAGACTTGAAAGATAAAGGTGCTGTGGCCGGGACAAAGTGATACTGTCCGTTATTTTAAAACAGCGGGGGTCATTTGCATATTCTTTCAACAGCACTTCCAGGTTCATCGCGGCTGCAAATATACAATTTAGTAAAAAATCAAACTTTAAATTTTAGTATCTTTCAAATTAAAATAGAGAAATATGGCTATTGAACCGTGGCGTATTGCTAAAGTAATAAAAATTGAAAATGAAACGGCTACTACCAGGCGGTATTGGATGCAGGTACCCGAACTGGAAAAATTTGATTTTATTCCCGGCCAGTTTGTAACACTGGATTTACCTATACATGAAAAGAAAAATAAGCGCTGGCGCAGTTATTCTATTTCAAGCTGGCCCGATGGCAGCAATGTGTTTGAGCTGATTATTGTTTTACTGGAAGATGGTGCAGGTACTTCTTATTTATTTAATGAAGTAAAAGTGGGTGATGAAATTTCTTTTAGGGGCCCGGTAGGCGTTTTTACGTTGCCTGAGGTAATGGATACTGATTACTATTTAATTTGTACCGGCACAGGTATTGCCCCTTTTAGAAGTATGCTGCATCAGATTGCACTACATAAAATTGTTCACAAAAATGTGTACTTAATTTTTGGTACCCGTACAAAAGAAAATTTATTATATTACCAAGAATTAAAAAACCTGGCTGAAAAAAATCCTGGTATTCATTACATACCGGTTTTGTCCAGAGAAGAATGGGATGGTGCTAAAGGTTATGTGCACCAGGTTTATTTGGATTTAATAAATTCTAAAAAAACAGGGGATGAGTTACCACCTGCCCAATTTTTTTTATGTGGCTGGAAGAATATGATTGACGAAGCTAAAAAAACAATTACAGAATTAGGCTACGACAGAAAATCTATACACCAGGAATTGTATGGATAATATCATACAGTATCTGCGAATAATAATAAATTACAATTATCTTTTTTTAAGAAAAAAAAATATTTAGAAATCTTTTTAATAAAATAATATTCTAATTATATTACTTTCTAAATGCCCATTTTATCATTTCCTTCCAGCTAGGTTTTTTCCCATACATTAAAATTCCAGTGCGGTAAATTCTTGCAGCAAACCATGTTGTAAATATAAAACCTACAATAAGTGATACCATCGATAAACCTAATTGCCACCAGGGTACAGTGTTTGGCACACCAAAAGGAATACGTGCCATCATTACAATTGGGGAACTAAAAGGAATTATACTTGCCCATACAGCAACAGAACTGCTGGGATTTGATATTGCAGGTGTCATTAAAGCAATAGAAAAAATTATCAGCATAGTTATAGGGAAACTTAAAGATTGAGCCTCTCTCATATCTTCATTAATTGCACTGCCAATTGCAGCGTATAAAGATGAATAGAAAAAGAAACCTGCTAATAGATAAAAAATAAAACATCCAACAACCAAAGGAACATTAACACTTGTGAATACGTTTTGAATTTGCCCAACCATTGAAGATGCTGTATCACTGCTTCCGGATGTTTTACCAATATTATAAATGATAAAAATACAGACAATCCAAATTAAAAATTGTGTTAAGGCCACCATTCCAATGCCAATTATTTTTCCAAGCATTAATTGAAATGGCTTTACAGATGATACCACCACTTCTGCAATGCGACTGGTTTTTTCTTCAGTAACACCCATCATTACCTGAGAGCCATATAGTAATAAGATAAAGTACATTAAAAAACCACTAACATAGCCTATAATAGTTGCTACCCCTGCATCGGCATTTTTATTTTTTTCATTATTTAGTTTTAAGCTAACAGTTTTATTTAAAATAGCTTCCTTACTGATATCAATTCCCAGGCTATCATGTTTTATTTTGCTCCACATCAGGTTTATCTTTTTTTCAACCGGGTTTAAAGCCCCAATACCAAAAGATTTTTTTGTGTTTACTAAAAGGCTATCAGCCCCATCTTTCCAGTTAAACTTTTCAGGAATTACAACATAGCCATCAAATCCTAAAGAATCAAATCCTTTTTCCACTCTATCCTGATTTGAAGTAATCAATTTAAAGGAATTGGCCGTATCTTTTTTATTAACTGATTTAATTAAATCCTCTGTAAATAAACCAGATTTATCAATCAAAGCAATTTTTAAATCTTCCCGGGATTTATCGGCAATATAGCCGGTT
This sequence comes from Ferruginibacter sp., assembly GCA_043755395.1. Taxonomy (GTDB): domain Bacteria; phylum Bacteroidota; class Bacteroidia; order Chitinophagales; family Chitinophagaceae; genus Ferruginibacter. Next base: position 6,829 of record JAYUTC010000181.1, on the reverse strand, counting down.
CCAAATATAAGTCCCAGGTATAAAAGCGGGAAAAGAATAGTGCCAATGATGAAAGTTCTTTTTCTTACCCTTGTAAGAAATTCTCTTCTTATTATTAAAATAATTTTGTTCATATTATTAAAATTAGTTGAATTAATTATTCAGATACTTTTTGAAACTGCCTGGCGGTTGGGGTACCTTCTACCAGCTTAATAAATATATCGTTTAACGAAGGAAGCATTTCTTTAAAAGAAATAATGCCGCTTCCGCGGTTTATAAAATAACCCAACACATCATTAGGCTTAAAACCATCATTGATTTTTACAACAAGTTCTTCTTTATTTGTATTAATTATTTCAAATGAGTTGTTGTTTATACTTTCAGGAATATATTCCAGCTGAATACTAAATAAGTTTTCTTTAAAATTCTGTTTTATATCCTGCACTGTACCATCCAATATTTTCTTTCCTTTATTTACAAGTACAATATTGTTACAAATTTCCTCTACCTGTTCCATACGGTGTGTGCTAAAAATTATGGTGGTACCGTTTTGCGCTAAACGGTAAATTTCATCTTTAATAAGGTTGGCATTAATAGGGTCTAATCCACTAAAAGGCTCATCTAATATTATTAAATCAGGTTCATGTAAAACAGTAATTACAAACTGTAATTTTTGCCCCATTCCTTTACTTAAATCCTCCACTTTTTTATTCCACCAGCTTTCCATTTCAAGCCTTTTGAACCAGTCTTTAATTTTATACATTGCATCAGTTTTACCTAAACCTTTTAGTTGGGCAAGGTATAGTGCCTGTTCGCCAATTTTCATCTTTTTATACAAGCCTCTTTCTTCGGGCATGTAACCTATATATTTTGCATCGTTTTCTGAATCAAACTTTTTTCCTTTAAGAAATATTTCACCTGAATCGGGATAAAAAATTCCGGTGATCATTCTTATTAATGTTGTTTTACCCGCTCCATTTGGACCAAGCAGTCCAAAAATGCTGCCTTTTGGTATTGACATACTGATATCATCCACAGCTTTTTGGGTAGCAAAATATTTTTTAAGGTTGTTCAGTTCTAAAATATTCATCAGCTTTTGTTTTAAAGGTCATGTGTAATGTAAAGCCAAATTACGTAAAGGGGGAGTACTAATTATAAAATATTTGTATGAGCGGAAACAATTTCACTATCAACGTATTAGATTTTCTACTATTGACATTGCCACCCTTTCTCCATCCATAGCCGCACTTACAATGCCACCTGCATATCCTGCACCTTCGCCGCATGGGTATAAGTTTTTTATTTGCGGGTGTGTAAGGGTATCATTGTTTCGGGGAATACGCACCGGAGATGAAGTACGGCTTTCGGTTGCTACTACTACAGATTCGTTAGTAAAATAGCCCCGCATTTTTTTTCCAAACTCAATAAATCCTTTGGCCAGAGTTTGGTAAACGAAATCAGGTAATACTTCTTTTAAGGGCACAGAAAGTAAGCCCGGCTGGTAAGAACTAACGGGTAAAAATGAAGATGTTTTACCATTACTGAAATCAACCATTCTTTGCGCAGGCGCTATAAATTTTCCACCACCGGCATTAAAACATTTTTGTTCAATCATTTGTTGAAAGTGCATCATTGCTAAAGGATCATTATTAATTTTTAATTTTTCTTTATTAACTACATCACTTAATTCCACCTGTACTACCATGCCGCTATTGGCAAAAGGGTTATTTCTTTTTGAAGGGCTCCAGCCATTTACAACTATTTCGCCTGTTGCGGTGGCTGCTGGTGCAATAATTCCTCCGGGGCACATACAAAATGAAAACACCCCACGATTATTAACCTGTTTAACTAAACTGTAAGATGCCGGGGGTAAATGTTCCTCTCTGGTTAAACAATGGTATTGTATTTTATCAATTAAAGATTGAGGATGTTCAATTCGAACCCCCAAGGCAAAAAGTTTTGCTTCAATTAAAATTTTCTTTTCATGCAGCAATTTAAAAATATCTCTGGCACTGTGTCCTGTGGCTAAAATAAAATCATCTGCATCAAATATATTACCATCTTCCGTTTTTACTGCTTTTATTTTTTCTGAATCAACAATGAAATCAACTACTTTTTTTTCAAATAAAAATTCACCGCCACAATCTGTAATTTTATTACGCATTGCAGTAATTATTTGTGGTAATTTGTTAGTTCCAATATGAGGATGTGCTTCGAATAATATTTTTTCTTCGGCACCAAATTTTACAAATAAATTTAAAATTCTGTCAATATCACCACGTTTATTACTTCGTGTATACAATTTACCATCACTATAAGTTCCGGCCCCTCCTTCGCCAAAACAGTAATTACTTTCGGGGTTAATAATACCTTCTTTATTCAGTAAAGCTAAATCCCGGCGTCTTTCTCTCACATTTTTTCCTCTTTCTAAAATAATAGGTTTAAATCCCTTTTCAATTAATTGCAGGGCTGCAAATAAACCTGCCGGCCCCGCACCAATAATAACTACTGTTCTTGGGGCTTTACTTACGTCTTTAAAATTAAATTGTTGAATTTCTCTTTGCTTAAAGGGCTCGTTAATAAAGGCATTTACCGTTAAATTTATCCAAATTGTTTTTGCCCTTGCATCAATTGATTTTTTTAAAAGATGAAAGCCTGTTATGGCACTTTCTTTTTTACCAGCAGTATTTGCAATTATTTTTTTGATGATGGACTCATCTGATGCTTCAGACGGAAGCAACTTAAAAGAAATTTTTTGTTGCATATATAATTAATGCCGGATACTTATTCCGGAAATTTTATTAGCTAAATTCTATTGTATAATTTACCACATTCCCACTTTTAGGGGATAGAGCCTAAAACGGCAAATCATCTACAGCATCAGGTGGAGTAGCTGAAAAAGTATCCAAAGGTTCTAAATATTCATTATCGGTTTTAGCTGTTGCACCCGTTTGTAAAATTTGTTCTATTCTCCAGGCATCTAAATTGGTTATATAATTAACTTTTCCTTCTTTTTCCCATTTGCTGCCTTTTATATTGAAATATACTTTTACCTCATCTCCGATATTTACCCGGTCAACAATGGCTGTTTTATCCTGAACACACTGGAACTTAACATAATTAGTAATTGTGCGGCCATTTATTTCATCAGTTTTTTCAACTGCAAACTCTCTGGTTTTAAAGGTTTCTGTACGTTGAACAATATCATATTTGGCTATTAATTTGCCTGTAAGTTCATAACTCATATTAATAATTTAATATGCCAAAAGTAATTCTATTTATTGATAATATTTTTATTCTATATTTTCTTTTAGTTTAATAAATATTGGCTACCTTCCTTTTAATAATATCTGTGTTTATGCGGAGAGTAAGATTGTATTTTTTGTTACTTTTTTTTGCAATATTAATTTCGCTTTCCTGCAAAACTGTTTACCAGCCACAAACCGTTAAGTATGAAGGTTATCGGCTAAGCCAAAGCAATATACAGGATAGTGGGTTAGTTAAATTATTGCAGCCATATGCGGATAGTGTAAATAAAAGTATGAATGCTGTTGTTGTTGTTGCTGAAATTGAGTTGGAAAAAAAACAACCCGAGGGAACACTGGGAAATGTTTTGGTAGATGCTATGTTATACAAGGCAAAACAGGCTAATTTAATACCTGTGGATGCTGCATTTATTAATAATGGAGGTATCAGACTGCCGTCTATTGCTGCTGGTAATATTACAAGGGGTAAAATTTTTGAACTGGCTCCATTTGATAATGATATTGTGTTGCAAAAATTAAATGGGAAAATTTTACAGGAATTTTTAAATCATATCTCCAAAAGAGGTGGTTGGCCTGTGGCCGGTATTACCTGGCAAATAAAAAATAAAACGGCTATAAATATTTTAATTAATGGGCAGCCTATCAATACTACCTCAGTATATACCATTGCTATGGTAGATTATGTAGCAAATGGTGGCGAAGATTGTGCCATGTTAAGACCTATACCTCAGCTGAGTATAGGGTATGTTTTAAGAGATGCTTTGGTAGAATATTTTAGCGAATTAAATAAACAAGGCAAAAAGCTAACTTCTAAAATTGAAAAAAGGGTAAGTTATGCAGAATAGAAGAAAATTTATCACTCAATCGGCCTTAGCAGCGGGAGCATTATTAAATTCAAACAGTCTTTTTGCTGAAATGAATAATGAAAATGCCCTTAAAAAATTAATCATACTTCATACTAACGATGTTCACAGCAGACTGGAGCCTTTTCCAATGGATGGCGGAAAAAATCAGGGGCTTGGCGGCGTGTTGGCAAGGGCTGAATTAATTAAAAAAATAAGGAAAGAAGGGGGGCAGGTATTATTATTGGATGCCGGAGATATTTTTCAGGGAACTCCTTTTTTTAATTTGTTTAAAGGCGAACCAGAAATGAAGGCAATGGAAGCTATGAATTATGATGCAGTAACTATGGGTAATCATGATTTTGATGCGGGCCTTGAAAATTTTGCTACACAGCTTAAACATGTAAATTTTCCTATATTAATGTGTAATTACGATTTTACCAATACACCAATGGAATTTAAATACCGGCCATATAAAATTTTCAGGAAAGGAAAATTAAAAATTGGTGTAACGGCTGCTGGTATTGAAATGAGGGGCTTGGTACCAGATAGCTTATTTGGCAATACAAAATACCTTGATCCAATACAAAAAGTAAACGAAACAGCAGCTAAATTAAAAAATGAAGAAGGATGTGATATGGTCATTTGTTTGAGTCATTTAGGATATAAATATGACAGCAATAAAGTAAGCGATATAGTGTTGGCAAAGGAATCCGAAAATATTGATTTGATAATTGGCGGACATACACATACTTTTATGAATGCACCGGAATTATATACAAATAAAAAAGGTAGTGAAGTATTGGTAAATCAGGTAGGTTGGGCAGGAATTATGTTGGGTAGGCTTGATTTTGATTTTGCGGGATTTAGAAGAAAAAGGTTGTCAAACTCCCATACTGTGGTAATAGGGAAAAAAACAATTGAATAAAAAATTTTTTTTTCAATAATTTATTCGATATTCGCTGTCCTGCTAAATATTATTTTTCGTTTTTTAATGAAAGTAATTTTTTCAGGTAAAATCCCCACCTAAAAAACTATTCTTTACTCAACATAAATAAATTGCTACAGAACTGATGGATAAAGCTTTTGATAAAGTATGGGCTAATTGTTTAGAGATAATCAAAGACATTGTTGAATGGCAGCATTTCAAAACATGGTTTGAACCAATTAGACCAGTTGCACTAAAAGAAAAAATATTAACAATACAAGTACCTAGTCAGTTTTTTTATGAGTACCTTGAAGAACATTATGTTTCACTTTTAGCAAAAACACTAAAAAGAGAATTAGGAAAAGAGGCCCGTTTAGAATACAGAATTATGGTTGATAGTGGTAACAGTAAAAACAAACCGCTAACAATGGATGTGCCGGGCCACGGTTTTAAATCATATTCAAATAACGAAATGGATTTTCCACTTGTAATAAATAATCCTGTTAAGAACCCTTTTGTAATTCCGGGTCTTAAAAAGATGCAGATAGATCCGCAGCTAAATCATGCTTATACTTTTGATGCATTTGTAGAAGGAGATTGCAATCGTGTGGCACGCCGTGCCGGTAAAACTGTAGCAGAAAAACCAGGAACTACTTCATTTAATCCTTTAGTTATTTATGGCGGCGTTGGTTTAGGAAAAACACATTTGGCGCAAGCAATTGGTAATGAGGTAAAAAGATTACATACTAATAAAGTGGTATTATATGTAAGTTCCGAAAAGTTTATTAATCAGTTTATAGATCACAGTCGTAATCAGGCAATTAATGATTTTATTCATTTTTATCAACTTATAGATGTATTGATTATTGATGACGTGCAGTTTTTTAATCGTGCCGAAAAATCTCAGGAAGCATTTTTTGCAATTTTCAATCACCTGCATCAAAGTGGTAAACAATTAATATTAACAAGCGATAAGCCACCAAAAGATTTGGAAGGGGTACAGGAAAGGTTACTAAGCCGTTTCCGCTGGGGTTTAAGTGCCGACTTACAGGTGCCGGATTATGATACCAAGATTGAGATATTAGAAAAAAAGATGAAGAATGACGGGTTGGAAATGCCCCGTGAAGTAGTAAAGTATATTGCTTACAATATTAATAGCAATGTAAGAGAATTAGAAGGGGCTTTAATATCATTATTGGCACAATCTTCGCTTAATAAGAGAGAAATTGACCTTGAATTGGCTAAAAAAGTATTAAGAAATTTTGTAAAATCCTCCAGTAAGGAAATCACTATCGATGCCATTCAAAAAATGGTATGCGAATATTTTGATGTGCCTTATGACAAGCTATTGCAAAAAACCCGTAAAAGAGAAATTGTACAAGCCAGGCAGATTACAATGTTTCTTTCCAAAGCTTTCACTAAAAATTCACTAAAAACAATTGGGGAACATTTTGGGGGAAGGGATCATACTACTGTAATTCACAGTTGCCAAACTGTAAAAGATTTAATGGACACTGATAGTCTTTTTAAAGAAAGCGTATTGGAACTGCAGCAAAAAGTTCAGTTAGCAGCAATGTAAAAAAATATTTTTAAAATAATTAAAATCCAAATTCTGAAAAGTGTTTGGTTTTTTTGTTTATTTGCCACCTGTTTTCATAGCCTAATCGTTTAGCAACTGACATTCCTAATCATTTCCTAATTATTTACACTAAAATTTGTATTTAGTTTTGGGTAATACCTTATTGAATTGTATTTTTGCCGTCCTTTAATAATTAGGAGAGGTGCCTGAGAGGCCGAAAGGAACGGTTTGCTAA
>JAYUTC010000180.1:0-4711 GCA_043755395.1 Ferruginibacter sp. | reverse complement strand
TTAAGCAATTTTTTGATAGATAAAATTATAGGGTGTAACATTTTTTGCACGTTTATCTTTTTTAAACAGGTACAAGTTTTTCTTACAAAAGATACATGAATAGATTTTACAAAATATTAAAGTGAATCAAATTTTTATAGTAAACAATGTTTGAAACAGCTGGAATAAAAATAAAACTTCTCATATTAGTTCCAACTCTTGAATGTGGTGGTATGGAGAAGTATGTCTCTCTTTTTTGTAATAATATTAACACTAATGATTTTGAGGTAACATTGGTAGTATTAAATAATGCCAACCCATTTTTTTTTGTACAAAATAAAGCTGTTAAAGTAGTTGATTTACATGTGCATCATGTACGCTATGCAATTTTTAAAATACTTGCTGTTATTAAAAAAAGTAAACCTGATATTGTTTACAGTACTGGAAATCATTTAAACTTGTATTTAGCTATTTTCCGCAAATTTATCAATAGCAAAATAATAGTAATTGCCAGAGAAACAAGCATTGTAAGTATAAATAATCGCAGAGCAAAATTTGTATGGTTATATGATAGTTTAGTAAAAATATTTTATGCTAATCTTGATTTTGTTATCAGCCAGTCGGTATTTATGGAAAAGGATCTTATCAATAATTATAATATTAAATCCCATAAATCAATTGTTATTTATAATCCTGTTGAAGAGCCATTAACAAAATATCAAGCAAGTGTAAGTTCAAATCAATTGCTGCCTAAATTTATTACTGTGGCAAGATTGTCAGAAGAAAAAGGAATTGACAGGTTAATTGATTCAGTAGCGCTGTTGAAACAGCCATTTGTTTATTATTTAATTGGCGAGGGTAATTTGCATGTATCGTTGCAACAGCGTATCAACAATTTGCAACTTCAGGATAAAGTTTTTTTATCAGGAAGAAAAAATAATCCTTTTGCAGGCATGGAAGATGCAAGTGTTTTTTTAATGGGCTCCCGTTATGAAGGATTAGGCAATGTGCTGCTTGAAGCTGGCTCCCGTGGCATTCCGGTAATAGCATTTGATGCACCAGGTGGTATTAATGAAATAATTATTGATGGCGAAAACGGATTTTTAGTAAAGGATAACGATGAAAAAGCTTTTAGTCTTGCAATAGAAAAAGCCCTGGTTACCAACTTCAACAGGCAACAAATTATAACCAATACTCAAAAAAGATTCTCGGTAAACGCTATTATTAAAAAAACAGAAGATTTGTTTTTACAGCTTTACCAAAAAAGTAAAATGAAATAATTTGCTTAAAAACATCTTTTTGTAAATAAAAAAAATATCTCATATTTGCGGCTGTTATACAGCCGAATAAATGAAAACAAATGAATGGGATAAAACCAAAGCTATTAATATTCATTAATACATTACAGTCTGGTGGTGCCGAAAGGGTAGTGTCGCTTTTACTGGAACATCTCCGAAGTGATTTTGAAATACATCTTGGCCTGTACACCAATATTATTGATTATTCAATTCCACCCGAAATAAAAATACTGGATTTAAAACAACCCCTGCAACAAAATAAGCTTACCCGGTTTTTAAAAATGCCTTATCAATCTTATAAGGTGTACAAATACTGTACTGATAACCACATTAATATTTCTGTAGCTTTTTTATACCGGCCATGCTACATAAATGCATTAATGAAAAGTATCTGGGGATATAAGGGAAAAGTTATTATGTGCGAAAGAACTCATCAAACTACCATGCAGCAAAGCCATTCGGCTATTTACAGAATGTTTTCAAAGTTTATGGTAATGTTTTCTTATAAAAGGGCCGATCTGGTATTGGCTAATTCTTACGCCATGCAAACTGATTTAATTGAAAATTTTAAAATAAAAACACCGGTAAGGGTGATATATAACCCCATTGACCTGGAATTTATACGAACACACACAGATGAAAATCCTCCCTTTGTTTTTGAAAAAGGCATTTTTTATTTCATAAATGTTGGTGGATTTAGAAAGGGAAAAAATCATTTATTATTGCTACAGGCTTTTTTTATATTGAAAAATTTACCCTGTAAATTACTGATTGTGGGTGGTGGTGTAATGGAGGAAGATCTTAAACAAAAAGTTTCTGATTTTGGTATGAATAATAAAGTTGTTTTTTGCGGTTGGGATAATAATCCCTTTAAGTATGTAAGTCGTTCCAATTGTTTTGTATTAAGCTCCGATGTAGAGGGTTTTCCAAACGTATTAATAGAGGCTTTGGCTTGCGGCAAGGCGGTAATATCAACTGATTGCAGCAGCGGCCCAAGGGAATTACTGGCACCATCAACCGATTTGCACCACCGTGCAATTAATAGCTATGAAATAGGAGAATATGGTATTTTAACTCCCGTTAATGATGTGGTGGCACTGGCTGCCGCCATGAAAAAAATGTACGAAGATGCCGGTTTACGCAAACAATTTGAAGAAAAAGCAAAGGAACGGGCACAGCAATTTGACGTGGATGAAATAAAACAATATTTTCATGTGGCTTTTACTGCACTTTAAACAATGCATTCCATTAAGGGGTGGCTAACTTATTCAACTAATAATGTATATTTTTGCCCCTGATAAATTATAAGAATGCATACTATTTTACTTACTGGTGGGGCTGGATTCATTGGGTCGCATTTAACCCGTTTATTTGTTACTAAATATCCGCAATACAAAATAATTAATCTTGATAAACTCACCTATGCCGGCAACCTGGAAAACCTTACTGATATTGAAGATAAACCCAATTATACTTTTGTAAAAGGAGATATTACTAACCTGGAATTATTACGGCAACTTTTTAAGGAACATCAGTTTACTGCAGTATTACATTGCGCCGCCGAAAGCCATGTAGACAGGTCTATTACCGATCCGCTTGCATTTATTAACACCAATGTTTTAGGCACCGCGGCATTGCTGCAAGTTGCAAAAGAATTTTGGGCCGATGATTTTACTGATAAAATATTTTATCATATTTCTACCGATGAAGTATATGGTTCCCTTGGCGAAACAGGTTTTTTTACCGAAGAAACTGCTTACGATCCACGTAGCCCATACTCCGCATCAAAAGCTTCGTCCGATCATATCGTAAGGGCATTTTATCATACCTATAAAATGCCAGTAAAAATCAGTAACTGCAGCAACAACTACGGGCCGTTTCATTTTCCCGAAAAATTAATACCACTTTGTATTCATAATATCATCAACAATAAGCCACTTCCTATTTATGGTAAGGGAGAAAATATAAGAGACTGGCTTTTTGTAGAAGACCATGCAAGAGCCATTGAGGTAATTTTTCATCAGGGAAAAATTGGCGAAACTTATAATATTGGAGGCCACAATGAGTGGACCAATATTGCGCTGGTAAAAGAATTGTGTAAACAAATGGATGCAAAACTAGGCCGGGAAATTGGCACATCCGAAAAACTGATTACCTATGTAAAAGACAGGGCAGGCCACGATTTACGCTACGCAATTGATGCCACAAAACTTAAAAATGAATTAAGCTGGATGCCTTCATTGCAATTTGAAGAGGGAATTTCTAAAACAATTGATTGGTATCTTGCAAATGCAGCGTGGTTAAATCATGTAACAAGCGGGGATTACCAGGGGTATTATGAGAAGCAGTATAAAATGTGAGTTTAGAGGTTTAGAAAGTTTAGGGGTTTAGTGCAGTGTAATAATTTTATAAGGTATTAAAATTGGAAATAGAATGAAAGTATATTCATTTGAAAAATTAGAATGCTGGCAACATGCCCGTCAACTGGCGGTATGGACTTATAGGGCTACTAAAGATTTTCCAACAGAAGAGAAATTTGGCATCATATCTCAAATGCGCCGTGCTGCCATTTCTGTGGCATCAAATATTGCAGAAGGCACTTCCCGAAAAACTTCAAAAGATCAATCAAATTTTAGCACCATTGCTTACAGCAGCACCGTCGAATTACTAAATGACTTAATTATAACTAAAGATCTGGAATATTTATCGAACGAAAAATATGAAGAAGGCAGAGAGATGATAGAAAAACAAACATTATTAATTTCGGGGTTAAGAAAATCGCAGCAAAGAACAAAGTTCCTGTCTTTCCTAAACTTTCTAAACCTCTAAACCACTAAACCTCTAAACCAATAAACCACTAAACTTCCAAACCAACCATGAAAGGAATAATACTGGCAGGCGGCTCCGGAACAAGGCTTTATCCAATAACAAAGGGTATCAGTAAACAATTAATGCCTATTTATGATAAGCCAATGATTTATTATCCACTAAGTACATTAATGCTGGCAGGTATAAAAGAAATTTTGGTAATAACCACACCCGAAGATCAATCACAATTTATGCGCTTGTTGGGAGACGGAAGCCAATGGGGATGCACTATTGAATATGCAAAGCAGGAAGTACCCAATGGATTGGCGCAGGCATTTGTAATTGGCGAAAAATTTATAGGCAGCGATAGTGTGGCATTGGTATTAGGTGATAATATTTTTTATGGCAGTGGATTTCGGAAATTATTGCAAAGTAGTGTTGATCCTGACGGTGCTGTAATTTTTGCATATCCTGTTAGCGATCCTGAACGCTATGGCGTGGTGGAATTTGATGCAAATTATAATGCTTTAAGTATTGAGGAAAAACCGGACAAGCCCAAAAGTAATTACGCTGTACCAGGGCTTTATTTTTATAACAACGAAGTAGTTAATATTGCAAAAAATATA
>JAYUTC010000179.1:0-12007 GCA_043755395.1 Ferruginibacter sp. | reverse complement strand
TGAACAGCAGCTTTTATTTTACTTACATCCTCAACTACCGGTTGACGTCCATAAAAAGCAACCGAGGCTTTTAAAGACGGAATGTTTACAGCAAGGTTATTTGCCATACCGCCTCCCCAACAAAACCCAATACAAGCAACTTTTCCATTATAATCCTTTCGGGTTGATAAATAGGTAAACGCATTAATAAAATTTTGTAAATTATTTTCAGGTTTTAGTTCCTGAAATTTTGTTCTGGCTTCATCTTCTGTGGCTGGTAAAGTTCCTAATGCTGATAATGCGTTTGGTGCAATAGCAAGGTAACCTGCTTTTGCAGCACGTCTTGTTACATCTTGAATATGTGCATTTAATCCACGGTTCTCATGAATTACTACAATTGCTGGATATTTTTTTTCTTCTTTTGGTCTTGCAACATAAGCTTGCATATTATTGGGTACACCAGAATAACTTATTGTTTCTGTTATTAGATCTTCCTGAGATGTAACTGCTGCATTGGCATAATTTACTTCAATTAAAGGAAGCACAGCCATTGCTGCAGCAGTGCTGCCTGTTAATAAAACAAGCTTTTTTATAAATTCATTCCTGCTAAGCGGTTTATGTGTAAATTCATCATAAAGGTTAATAATTCTCTGGTCCATAATAGATATATTAGTGAATGTTAAGTTACAATAAATATTGAATGAAATAAAATATAGATAATAATTTATTTAAAAGTTAAATGCAGTAAATTTATTTTGTTTTCGCAGTTGCAAAAAAACCTTATGCAAATAAATATTAAAAAAAATATAGCAATTGTCTGTAACTCAAAAGCAGGTACAGGGAGAGCGGTTACCCTTGCAAAAAGAATTGCAAATGAATTAGAAAGTAGAAATATTCCTCACAATCTGTTTCAAGAAGTATGGCCACTTAATTTTTACAGTTTTACGGACGTATTTATTGTTGGCGGGGATGGGACATTGAATTATTTCGTTAATCATTATCCCAATACAACATTGCCACTGGTAATTTTTAATGGTGGAACGGGTAATGATTTTCACTGGTTACTTTTCGGCAATAAAACATTTGATGAGCAATTACAAATTGCATTAATTGATGAACCTAAACCAATAGATATAGGTAAATGCAATGCACATTTTTTTATTAATGGGGTAGGGGTTGGATTTGAAGGTGAGGTAGCTAATGCTTTAAAAGGGAAAAAGAAACGACCTGGAAAATCATCCTTTCTCATTACTATTTTAAAAAAAATATTTAATTACCGTTCTAAATACTATTCCATAAAATATGATGAAAAGCAATTAACCGGCAAAAAATTGTTTATTGATATCAGCAATGGGAAGCGTGCAGGAGGAGGATTTTATATTGCACCGGAAGCAAAAGCTGATGATGGCTTATTTGATATAATTATAGCTGAAGCCCTCAATCCAATAAAACGGTTACTTTATCTTCCGGTTATTGAAAAAGGTAAACACCTGCATTTACCTTTTATACATCATTTTCATACAGATAAGATCACAATTGAAAGTGATGATATTATTCAATATCATTTGGATGGTGAATATTATGAATCCCAAAAAATAGAAATTGAAATGCTGCCAGCTTTATTAAATTTCAGGTATTAGATTTAAAAAATATCATCTCATTCTTAATAGTAAATATTGCCATTCTATACTTAAAGTAGCTTGAAAATTAAATAAACAAATTGTATAAAGATACTCACCGGTTAGGTTATAAGCCTTCTTAAAATAAGCCAGCAAATGAATTATAAAGTTGTTAATACATAATTTTCTACTTTGACTTCCATCGCCCACTTTTTAAATAAATAAATGCCATTACAAAAATAGTAAACCAATATATTACTTCATTGCTCCAGGCCATGGCAAGGGATATGAAATGAACTTTCATAAATAGCCAACTGTAAATAAGGTACACGGTTATTGCAACAATTTCAATTAGTAAATTTATTTTTGTTTTACCCGTTCCGGTTACACCATTAAGCCAGATATTAGCAACACTCATAAACAACATGCCTATTGAAACTACTCTTGCAACCGGAATACCGGCAGTTACAAACTCACTATCTTTTCCAAACAAACTAAAAAATGTTCCAGGAAAGATATTCAGTAATACTACCATTACCATACAAAGGCCTATACTCAACAACATTATTTTATTTACGGCTTCAATTACTTTATCTTCTTTTTTTTGCCCCATTAAATTACTTACTACCACATTACTTGTGCTTGCAAAAGCCCAAACAAAAACTCCAGCAAGCCCAAATACATTGCGCATTACATTACTTATGGCTTTATCTATTTCTTCACCACGGGATTCAATTAAAAAGAAAAATATTAACCAGGTAGTTACACTTATAACATATTGTAACACCAATGGAGCCGATACTTTGATTATTGCTTTACTTAATTTTTTATCGTAATTAAAATTTTGTAATAATGCATATTTATTTTTTAAACCCGTTTTAAATAAAACTATTAGTACAACCAAAAAACCAACTGCTTCTGCAATAACAGAAGCCACTGCCGCACCATTAAAACCCATGGCAGGAAAACCAAAACGGCCTTTTATTAATAAATAATCCAGTAAAATATTGATTGCAGCTTCACAAATAAATCCAATCATTAAAAACCTGCTGTTTAATGATGCAACTAAAAATGCATTGCCCGTTTGAAATAAATATAAAAAAGGGAGCCCTAAAATTCTTATCCGTAAAAAACTAATTTCCTGTGGATAGGCACCAGCAGCTGCAACAGGCTGTAATATAAATGGGGCAATAAACCAGGTAAATAAAATGCCTGCTAAAGATAATTGTAAACTTATTCTAATGCCCTGAGATAATATTTTTTTAAATGCGTCTGTATCACCACTGCCTGCATACCTACTAAAAACTGATTGCATGGCATTATTTAAACCATGCCCTGCAACTGCAAAAATCAGGTAAAAAACTCCGGTAATGCCCGCATTACCCAATGCTTCGGTGCTTAAATCTCCCAAAAAAATACTGTTTGTAAGCATATTTATTTGGGGAATAAGAATGGCCAGGGTAATTGGCAAAGCAATAGACAGGATTTGTTTATTAGTAACTTTTACTTTTAAATCATCGTTTATTGCTATACTTTCCATAAAGTCAGCAAAATTATCTTATTTTGCCTGCCGAAAATCAAACTGTGAACCCATCATTTAATATAACATCAGCAAATACACCATCTGAAAAACCTCATTTATTTGTACAGGTAGGCAGACAGGGGGTTTCATTTATTCAATTAGATATAGATACCAATACTTCTATTACTGTATTAGTATATCATTTTACTAAAAAAATAGCTGAAAGCAATATTGCACAAGAATTAAATTTAATTATAAGCTCCAAAAATTTATTGCAGCATAATTTTAAAAAAATATTTGTTTTCTGGTGTTTTGATGAAAATATTTTAGTGCCAAATGAATATTTTGATGCCGGTAATTCTATAGAAATGATGGAATTGGTATATGGAGATGGGGGAGATGCTGTATTGCAAAACGAAAAAGTGCTTTCTAACAACGTACAATCAGTATATAAAATACCTATTGATATAAAAAATGTATTCAATACCTGCTTTCCCTTTTGTATTCAAAACCATCAAAATTCTATAGTTTTAAATTTGGATAAGAACAATAAGAATCTATTTTATTGTAATTTTTATTCCAGTCATTTAACAGTTTTATTAAGAAAAAATGGTCAATTACAAATTCTTCAAAATTTTGAATTTAATACACCTGAAGATGCGGTGTATCTATTACTGAATGTATGCCAAAATTTTAAAACTGATGCAACACAAACTTCATTAACTGTAAGCGGTATGATTGATGCAGATTCTAATTTATATATTGAACTGTACAAGTATTTTTTAAATATCGATTTTGCAGCCTTACCGGAATGCTTTAATTACAGCGATGAAATTAAAAATTATCCGGCACATTATTTTAGTCATTTATTTGCCACTGCATCATGCGTATTATAAGTGGTATACATGGAGGAAGAAAGATTTCTCCGCCAGCTAATATGCCCTATACAAGGCCCACCACAGATATTGCCAAAGAGGGTTTGTTTAATGTATTACAAAATAATTTAAATATTGAAGAACTGAAAGTACTTGATTTATTTGGGGGTACCGGTTGTATCAGTTATGAATTAGCCAGCAGGGGGGCAGTTGATATTACCATAGTAGAAAAAGATAGCAAAATGTATGATTTTATAAAAAAGACATCAGGCGAATTGGCTTTTGAAAATTTTAAAGTAGTAAAACTGGATGTATTTAATTTTATTGATTTAGCAACAGAGCAATACGATTTTATTTTTGCCGGTCCACCTTATGCATTAGCAACTATTGATGACTTGCCTTTGAAAATATTTGAAAAAAAATTACTAAAATCTAAAGGTTGGTTTATATTGGAGCATACCCCAAGAAATGATTATAAAAAGTTTGAGCATTATAAAACAGAAAGAAATTACGGTACAACTATTTTTTCGATCTTTATAAATTAGTTTTGCAACTTTTACATAGAATGTATATATAAAAACAAATATTCAAGTAGGATGCTTAGAAGTTTCAGATATTTATTATTCCCCTTATCGTTAATTTATGGGGGAATAGTATGGTTAAGAAACTGGCTGTTTAATAAAAATATTTTAAAAGCATCATCATTTAATTTCCCCATTATCTGTATTGGTAATATTGCTGTTGGCGGTACAGGTAAAACACCAATGGTTGAATATTTAATCCGCTTATTACAGCATGATTTTAGGGTAGCAACTTTAAGTCGTGGCTATAAAAGAAAAACAAAAGGTTTTGCCATTGCTGATTCTGATACAACCGCTTTGGAAATAGGGGATGAACCTATGCAGTTTCATAATAAATTTCCGGAAGTAACTGTTGCCGTTGGTGAAGAACGCCTGGATGCCATACCTCAATTATTACAATATAAACCAAAGACTAATGTTATAATACTGGATGATGCTTTTCAACACCGGTCGGTAAAAGCTGGATTGAATATTATTCTAACAGCTTACAATAATCTCTTTACAAGAGACCTGATGTTACCTTCGGGGGATCTTCGGGATATAAAAAAAAGCATGAATAGGGCAGATATTATTATTGTAACAAAATGTAAGAGTGACTTGTCGGCAAAGGAGAAAGAAGCAATTCTTAAAGAAATAAATCCTTTAGATAATCAGGCCGTTTTCTTTACCGAAATAATTTACGCAAATCCTTATCATCTTTTTAGTAACCAGCAGGCAAAAATTGACCGAGCAACAAATATTTTATTACTATGTGGCATTTCAAATCCAAGGCCTTTAAAAGATTTTTTAGGTACTAATTTTTCAAGTTATGATATGCTTCGGTATCCTGACCATCATATTTTTAACAGTGATGACCTTGCAGATATCAAAAAGCAATTTTCTAAGATTCAAGAAATCAAAAAAATAATTTTAACTACAGAAAAAGATGCTGTTCGTTTAGTAAAATTTGAAGAAAATTTAAAAGATTTTCCTATTTATGTTTTACCAATAGAACACGCTTTCCTTTTTAATGGGGCTAAGGATTTTAATAAGCTCGTTACTGAATTTATTGCTTCTTTTAAAAAATAAATTGCAGTTTGCAGCGAAGGTTTTTAAAATTACAAGCGTCTAAATAAAATAACCATCCCTTTTTGACAGAGCAAGAACTGGTTTACGGCCTCCAAAATGGAGAAGAATTAGCATTTAAGGAATTGGTAACCCGGTTTCAGGATAAGGTATTTAATACATCCCTGGGCCTGTTACAACACAATGCCGATGCTGAAGATATTGCTCAGGAAGTATTTATACAAGTCTACCGTTCTGTAAAGGATTTTAAAGCAGAAGCAAAACTTTCTACCTGGATATACAGGATAACAGTTACCAAATGTCTTGATCAGTTGCGTAGTAAAAAACGAAAAAAACGTTTTGGCTTTGTAACCGGTTTGTTTGGGGCAGATAATAAACCGTTATATGAACCACAAGAATTTTGTCATCCAGGTGTACAACTGGATAGAAAAGAAGAAGCTGCAATACTTTTTAAATTGATACAGCAGTTGCCCGAGAACCAGCAAATCGCTTTTATCTTAAATAAAATAGAAGAGTTGAGTTATCGTGAAATTTCCGACATTCTAAATACAAATGAATCTGCTGTAGATTCTCTGTTACAAAGGGCAAAACAAAACCTTCGAAAAAAAATAAATGAATTGCCCCCTTAAAACCGAAGGTTTTTACATAAAACAACATCTAAATAAAAGTATTACAACTAAAAAAATGAAAAGCACCGATAAATCTGAAAGAATTCTGGAAAGCCTGACCGGCTTACAAAAAGCAGGAGCTCCCGACTTTTTCTATTCCCGTTTAACTGCAAGAATGCAGAATGAATTGCTATCTAAAAGAAAACAAATATTCATTCTTCGTCCGTTATTTGTTACCTCAGCTCTTTT
Source organism: Ferruginibacter sp. (assembly GCA_043755395.1). GTDB lineage: Bacteria > Bacteroidota > Bacteroidia > Chitinophagales > Chitinophagaceae > Ferruginibacter. The sequence continues at coordinate 5,509 of JAYUTC010000179.1, read as the reverse complement.
TGCAGTGTTTATTTTAAATGTTTTTTCGATAATAAAATTTAATACGTTGAAGGAACCCGAAACAACTGTACAATCATCCAATACTGCAACAATTGAATCCTTTGTCAGTGCCTATAATATAAATACCGAATCTGTTTACGAATAAAAATTTCAGCATGAAATCTATAACTAATAATCCCGGGATGTCTGTACTAATATTGCTTTTACTAACTGCTAATATTGTTACACTGGTATTGTTATGGACAAATAAAAAAAATAACAATTATGGCAATAAAATGCCGGTACAGCCCAATGGACAGGTATTTGAATTTGTTACCAGGGAATTACGGCTGGATTCTGTACAACAACAGCAATATAAATTATTAAGAGAAGAACACCAGGCAGGTCAAAGGCCTTTACAGGACAACATAAGAAAAGCGAAGGATGATTTTTTTATACTATTGCAACAGGGCACAGTAGCCGATTCATTATTACAAATGCGTAGCAGTAAAGTAGCTGCTGAAGAGCAATTGTTGGAATTATATACTTTCAAACATTTTCAAAAGTTAAGGGCATTATGCAATAAAGTGCAACAAAGTAAGTTTGATAGCATAATTCAGGAAGTACTTAAAAATCTGGGGCCAGCCAGAAGGCCGCCAGGTCCACCACCCGGAATGGGAAACGGAGATAATAAGCCTCCACCTCCCGGCCCGCGACCAATTATGGAAAATGGAGATAAAATACCAGCAGATCTGTAAACCAATTTATTTTTAACTCATCAACTATTGTAAATAATAATAGCTAACCCGATTCTATTTAACCTGAACCTTTTAAAATCAGAAAACGCTATGACGAAAGTGCAAATTATCTTTGGAGCTGTATTTACTTTATTAATCATTGCAGTTAGTTGTTCAAAAAACAATGCTGTTGGTACTGTTGATTCTTACGCTGCAATTAAAGCAACATTTGGAGTAAATATAGATCCCAACAATCTTGCTAATTATGCCAACCAGGCCAGGCCTGCATATATAGGTAATAAAGACAATACAGCGGGTAATAGTATTACCAATGCAAAAGCTACTTTAGGCAGGGTTTTGTTTTACGATAAAAATTTAAGCATTGATAATTCCATTTCATGCGGAAGTTGCCACAAACAGCAATTTGCATTTAGCGATACAGCTATTGCAAGTAAAGGTGTAGTAGGTGGATTAACCGCCAGGCATTCTATGCGTTTGATAAATTCACGATTTGCTGTAGAAACAAAATTCTTTTGGGATGAAAGAGCAGCAACTTTAGAAATACAAACTACAAAACCAATTCAAGACCATGCAGAAATGGGGTTCAGCGGATTAAGTGGCAGGCCGGGACTTGCTGCATTATTAACCAAGCTTCAGGCCATTGGTTATTATAATGAGCTCTTTAAATTTGTATATGGTGATGTTACTGTAACTGAAACAAGAATGCAGGAATGTATGGCGCAGTTTGTAAGAAGCATTCAATCTTTCGATTCTAAGTATGATGCAGGCAGGGCACAGGTTTCCAATGATGGTCAACCTTTTCCTAATTATACGGTACAGGAAAATTTAGGTAAGCAGCTATTTATAACGCCTCCGGTTTTTGATCCGGGAGGAAACCGTATTAGTGGTGGAGTGGGTTGCAATGCCTGCCACAATGCTCCTGAATTTGATATAGACCCAAATACCGGAAATAATGGAATCATTGGAAGAATAATAGCAGGTGGTGGAATAGATATTACTGTTACCAGGGCTCCCAGTTTAAGAGACGTAACAAATAGTTTGGGAATTGAAAACGGCCCCTTAATGCATACTGCAAATTTAGTAACACTTCAAAATGCTATAGGCCATTATAATACGATAAATATTGCAGCGGGTAATACAAATCTTGATCCCAGGCTAAGGCCTAACGGACAAGGTCAAAAATTGAATTTAAATGGAGCAGAAATGTCGGGGTTAGCTGCATTTTTAAAAACCTTATCTGGTACGAATGTTTATACAGATAAAAAATGGGGAAATCCTTTTAATTAATTTGTTTAAAAATATATAAAAACTTGTATGAAAAAAAATAAAATAAAACTTGTAATGATGGTTGTAGTAATTTTTATTGCAGCATGTAAAAAATCATCCACAGATACTACTGGTACAGGCTCTGGTACCACAACTGTACCTGATGTTTATAAAAAGATATATGGAGCCATCAGTATTACTTCAGATGGTACTTACATTACTATAAAATCAACAGGCGAGCCCGACCATAAAAGTGTGTATTACCCTATTGCAAATGCTTTATATGAAGCATTTAATGGTATTACATTTGGAGGAAATACTTTTGCAAAAAATCCTAACAGTATATCAGCTTTAACGTACACATTTAAAATTCCTGCAAATCCCCAGATATCTGCAAATCATGCAGCAACTCCGCTTGGTGCAATTGGGGTTAGCTTAAATGGTGTACCATTGTACAATCAATATGCAGGTCCTAATCAGCCACTCAGTGGCGAAGTGGTAAGCTTTGATAAATATTGGGGCCATCCGGCACCGGGAGGAAGATATCATTATCATGTAGAACCTTTATATCTAACTACTGTAAAAGCCAGCAAATCGGCATTGCTGGGATTTCTATTAGATGGCTTTCCAGTTTATGGTCCCGAAGAAAATGGTGCTGCTGTAACAAACACAATGTTGGATGCTTATCATGGCCATAGTTCCGTAACTGCAGATTATCCAAATGGTATTTATCATTATCATATCAACAATACAGATCCTTATATAAACGGCAGTGGATTTTATGGAACAGCAGGTACAGTTACGCAATAATTATTTTGCAATTTTTCTTATATGTTTAGCAGGCTGTGATGCGCCAGTAAAGTCTGTTTTGGAACAGAAATTATTATTACTAAACAGCTCAGCAGGAAACTTCAGGAATGTGAATGGGATACTTTTTTTAAATAATGATCTTTTTAGTGGAACCGTTTTTACTCTTTATCCCGATAGTAAGGACACAACATCAATAGCAGGTTATTTAAATGGAAAAGAACATGGGGTTTGGAAATTTTTTTATAAAAAAGCATTGCTTAAAGAAAAAAGAATATTTGAAAATGGTAAAAAAGCAGGGGAGTACACTACCTGGTGGGAAAACGGGAATAGACAACAACAATTTATTTTTAAAGATGATGAATACGAAGGTCCTTGCAGCGAATGGAACAGTAATGGTATATTAATAAGAGCAATGAATTATAAAAAGGGTCATGAAGAAGGGCAACAACAATTGTTTTATGATAATGGAAAAGTCAGGTCAAATTATTTTATAATAAATGGCAGAAGATATGGATTACTGGGCACCAAAAATTGTGTTAATGTATCGGATAGTATTTTTGGCAAGTTGTAGTGTTTTGTTACTGCAATGCAACATTAAACAAAACAAAGCTGAACTTCCGTATTATAACACACCCGATTTTACACCGCATTTTATTACCGGCACAGAAGCCGAAAAACAAATCAATCATACTATAGCTGATTTTTCTTTTACCGACCAGGATGGGAAAAATATAAACCAAAAGAATATTGAAGGTAAAATTCATGTGGCTAATTTTTTCTTTACTGCCTGTGGCAGTATTTGTCCAAGGATGATGAATAACCTTAATGAAACAACTGATGCTTTTATTAAAGATAGTAGTATTATTTTTCTCTCTTATTCAGTTACACCCTGGAGGGATTCGGTTACTAAACTGAAAAAATATGCAGAAAATAATATTATAATTTCCCCTAACTGGCATTTGCTTACCGGTAATAAGACGAGCATTTATCAACTGGCACGAACCTCGTACTTTGCAGAAGAAGATATTGGATTTAGTAAGGACAGCAGTGAATTTTTACATACAGAACATATACTGCTTATTGATAAAAATAAAAAGATACGAGGAATTTATAATGGAACACTTCAATTAGAAACCCAGCAATTGAGTAAAGATATTGAAGCCTTAAAAAAAGAGAAATAAAATAATAATTTCTAAAAGAGGTTTACCTGGCCACTTCAATCTTCACCTTTTTATTCTTGATCTTTTCATTTTTGATTAATTGCAGTGTTTCACTTATTTTAATTTTTTTAACAGCAACAAACGAAAAGAAATCTTTTACTTCAATTAACCCAATATCCTCTTTTTTTAGTTGGCCTTTTTGGGAGAGGAAGCCAACAATATCGATTTTGTTTATTTTATCTTTTTTACCGGCAGCAATAAACAAGGTAGTCCATTTTGGTTTTTCAGGCAATTCATTTACATCTGTAAGTTCCTGTTCTGTTGCATTGGCGGTAATATATACAGGCAAATCTTCTTCTTCTGAATAAATTACATAAACAGTTCCGCTGGCTTCCTTTCTTGCGGTACGACCATTGCGGTGTGTAAAAATATCTTCGGATTGCGGCAAATGATAATGAATAATGTTTCGAATATTGGGAATATCCAGTCCACGGGCTGCCAGATCTGTTGTAACTAAAATAGTTGATGTGCCGTTTTTAAATTTACACAAGGCACTATCACGTTCCTGTTGTTCCATGCCTCCATGATAAAATACATTTACAATACTTTTATCGGCTAAAATATTGCTGGTTCTTTCAACAGACTCCCTATGATTGCAAAAAATAATTGAAGAGCGATTGCCTAAAAAACATAGCAATTTGAAAAGAGTGGCAGATTTATCCTTATCATTAGAAAAAACAGTTTTAATTTCAAGCCCTAGAGATTTTTTATTAATAAGATCAGAGAAATTAAGCCTTACCGGTTCTTTTATTCCAATAAAATTTGGTACTACAACAGATTCAGTTGCAGATGTAAGTATGCGTTTACTTAAATTTTTTATTGAACTTATTATAAATTCCATTTCTTCCTGAAAACCAAGTTCTAAAGATTTGTCAAATTCATCCAGCACCAGTGTGGTAATTCCTTCAGTAGAAAAGTTATTTCTTCGTAAATGATCTGCTAAGCGGCCTGGTGTACCAATAATTAAGGCAGGAGCCTGTAGCAAATTATTTTCCTCAGTTTCCCGTTTATGGCCGCCATAACAAACTGAAACTTTAAAACCTGTTTGCATTTTTCTAAAAACGTCGTCAATTTGTATGGCGAGTTCCCTGCTGGGAACAATTATTAAAGCCTGTACAGCTTTACTATCTTTTTTTAATAGTTCAACTATAGGTAGTAAAAACGCCAGGGTTTTGCCCGAACCTGTTGCAGAAACTAAAATTACGTTGTCGTTTTTATTAATCGCTTCCTGTGAAGCCAGTTGCATTTCGTTAAGCTCTTCAATATTAAAATTGGAAAGTATTCTTTTAAGTTCTTTATTATCTTTTTGCATTTCGGCAAAAGTAAGTTTTGTATGGCTATAAAGAATACAATATTATTACTCCTGTTTTAAACCCATTTAAAGGCTATTATTTTCTTATAATTAATATTATGTTAAATAGCCGCTTTAGTACTAAAAAATAAAATGCACCCCTGCCACCTTAGAGCGAAGATTAT
>JAYUTC010000178.1:0-4729 GCA_043755395.1 Ferruginibacter sp. | reverse complement strand
AGGGCAAAAAGACAGTTCTTATTTTTTTGCTGATATAAAAGATGCTTACAGCGACAGTGTATTTAATGAACAACAGCGAAATCAAATCCAGAACCTTTTTTTCAGTCAGCAGATAAAAGAAAAAGAAGAACAAGCCAGACTATCAGAAGAAACTCAGCAACGGAAACAAAATATACAATATGCTTTAATTGCGCTTGGCATTATCACTTTCATCATCTTATTTTTGGCCCTCAGCCGCCGCCATATCACCAACACAAAACTGATTCAGTTTCTTGGCGTAGTAGCATTGTTAGTTGTCTTTGAGTTTTTAAATTTATTACTTCATCCTTTTTTAGAACGCATCACCCATCATTCGCCGGTGCTGATGTTGCTGGCATTGGTTTCCATTGCAGCATTACTGGTGCCGCTACATCATAAACTAGAAAAATGGGCTACGCATAAACTGGTGGATAAGAATAAAGCGATACAGCTGGCCAGTGCTAAGAAAACAATAGAGGAGTTGGAGAAAAATAGTTAAATATTGCGTATCGCATATTGCGATTTGCGATAATTATGTTTACTTTAGCGTTATGAGAAAGCACAATGGCATGCGGCCGCAGGATATTGTAATCCTGCTTAAAATAACCACCTTTCCCGAAACCGGGAAATGGAAAATGATGGACTTGGTCACATCATTGTATGTAAGCCAGTCAGAAATTTCAGAATCGCTTAACCGCAGCAGTCTTGCCGGATTAATTGATTTTACCAAAAGAAAAGTAATGCGGTTATCCCTGATGGAGTTTTTAGAACATGGCATACATTATGTTTTTCCTCAGCATCCGGGGGCATTGGTGCGGGGAATACCTACAGCACACTCACACCCGGAAATGAAAAAGAAAATAATAAGCAGTGAAGATTATGTGTGGGCTGATGCAGATGGCAAGATAAGAGGGCAAGCCATTGAACCACTTGTAAAATCGGTGGTAAAAGCTGTCCGGCAGGATGCTACGCTATATAAACTTTTAGCCCTGGTTGATGTATTAAGAGTTGGCAAAATAAGGGAGATTAAAGTTGCCCTTGCTGAATTGAAGAAAATGATATTGCATGAGTCATAGTATAAATATTACAAGAATAAAAGCGGTAAGCAATGCACTGGCAAAATTAGAAACACCGGTAGTGTTTGCAGGTGGAGCTACTGTTTCGTTATATGCTGATATTGATTTCAGAGAAGAAGCAAGACCCACTGATGATGTGGATGTAGTACTTGAACTGGTAGCTTATAAAAATTATGCGGCTGTAGAAGTACAATTAAGGGCAATTGGTTTTGTAAACGATATTCATTCAAAAATTATTTGCAGGTATAAATACAAGGGCCTACTTGTAGATATAATGCCAACAGATGAAAAGGTTTTAGGTTTTAGTAACAAATGGTATGCGCCAGGTTTTAAATTGGCTATTGACTTCGAAATAGACAAACAGCATATTGTAAAAATATTCCCTGCAGCTTATTTTATTGCCAGCAAGTTAGAAGCCTTTAAAAGTCGTGGCAAAAATGATGGCAGAACAAGCAGCGATTTTGAAGACATTGTTTTTGTACTCAATAACAGAAATACTATATGGAAAGAACTACCGGAAGCTGATGAAATAGTGAAGCAGTATTTAACGGATGAATTTAGCCAATTACTTCCTGGAAATTATATTGATGAGTGGATAGCAGTGCATCTTGGTTATAATGACCGGCAAAGAGGCAGTTTTATTACAGGCAATCTTAAAGAATTTGTAAGCAACCAAACTAATTAACTGAATTATGAAAAAAATAATACCCCTTTTTTGTTTTATTGCAAGTATGCAAACTGCCTTTACGCAAAGTATTGATTCTTTGTTTTCAAACTATTCTGCCGCAAAAAATGATAGTATTCGCTTAGACGCTATACTTGAGTTTTATAAAATATATGCAGAAGGAGATCCTTTAATATTCCTGAAAGCATCAGAAAATTTTTTGGCATATTGTCAAAATAATAAAGATAAAACAGGTGAATCTTTGGCAACTTCAACGATTGGCTACTGTTATAGAGGATTGGGCAATACTACCAGAAGTTTGGAGTATGCAATAAAAGGATTTGAAATAGGAATTGAAACATGTAACGAAATAGCTTTAGCTGTAGCCAAATTAATACTTGCCCATTGTTATAAAGACACTAAAGAATACCAACAGTCAATCAAATACTATTTAGCTGTTCTTGAAATAGGAGAGCGCGCAAAAAACGAGAAATTAAAATCCATAGCCTGTCAAAATCTCGGCGAAGTGTATTTGGCAATGAACAAACTAGACTCTGCATTAATGTACGAACAAAAGGATTTTGAAATTTGTAAGCGAATAGGTTTTTATGACGATTTTGGTTATACGCTTTTAACACTTGGGGGTATTCATGGAAAAATGGGAAACATTGCTCTTGCTGTAGGTTACTTTGATATGGCCATACAAGAAGGTTTGAAAAGAAATTCCTTAAAACAATTAAATTGGACATATACTGCAAAAGCACAATTTTTTGCTTCAATCAGTCAAACAGATTCATCTATTGTTTATGCAAAAAAAGCTTTGTCTGTTATTGCAAACACCGGCTTTACAAATTATAAATTAAACGCAGCAAAATTACTTTTAGACAATTACAGAACCAGCAATGTTGACAGCGCTTTTAAATATTCTGAGATATACAGAATTGAAAATGACAATGTGTTTAGTGCAAAAGCACTTCAACAAACGCAATTGATGACATTTGAAAATGAAAAGAAGCAACAGGAACTAATACAAGAAAAGAAAATTGCTGAGCAACAACGAAAACAAAATATTCAATATGCTTTACTGGCTCTCGGCATTATCACTTTCATCATTTCTTTTTTATTGCTCAGCAGAAAACATATCACTAATACAAAACTCATTCAGTTTTTAGGAGTTGTTGCCTTATTGGTAGTCTTTGAGTTTTTAAATTTATTGCTCCATCCTTTTTTAGAACGCATCACTCATCATTCTCCGGTATTGATGTTGCTGGCATTGGTTTGCATTGCTGCATTATTAGTTCCGCTTCATCATAAATTAGAAAAATGGGCTACGCATAAATTGGTGGAAAAGAATAAAGCGATACGGTTGGCCAGTGCGAAAAAAACGATCCGGTTGCTATCGGAGGAAGAGTTGGAGAAGAAAGATTAACCTGATAAGGTTTAATTTAATAGATTGCTCAGTAACTATTTTTACCCATTACAAGAGGCAGTGCTTTTTAAAATTTCAGTAAAGCAAATAATTGCGTTTTTTTGAAGAATGAGCCGAATAAAACGTATTTTTGGCTCATTAAATTTGTATATTTGAGCCGAATAAGCCATTTAATTAGCGCATGAAGTATAATTGGCAACAAAAAGACTGGCGGCAATTTCACTGCAATGAAGCTGCTTTTACAGAAAAAGCATTGTCTTTTATGGCCCTGGCCGGGCAAAGTATAGGTTATTTGAATAGCTTATCTGATAATGAACAGTCAGCATCTATTATCGCTTTATTGGTAAACGAAGCGATAAAAACATCTTCCATAGAAGGTGAATTTATAAGCCGGATGGATTTGGTTTCTTCGATTCGTAAAAATTTAGGGTATGTAACACCTGCTTTTCACATAAAAGATAAACGTTCAGAGGGCATCGCCAAACTATTGGTTAAAGTACGGGAAGATTTTGAAAGTGATTTAACGGAAACAATGCTTTTTAGCTGGCATCAACTATTAATGTCTGGCAATAATTACATTAATGCCGGGCAATACCGCAATCATACAGAACCCATGCAGGTTATATCCGGTGCAATAGGTAAAGAAGAAGTTCATTTTGAAGCACCACCATCAGCACAAGTTGATGCTGAAATGCAATTTTTTTTCAACTGGTTTAATGCAACAACGCCAACTGGCAAAACACCCATGCACAATTTGCTGATACGGGCAGCTATTGCACATTTGTATTTTGAAACTATACATCCGTTTGAAGATGGCAATGGACGGATGGGACGGGTTATTGCTGAAAAAGCCCTGGCCCAGGGTTTAAAAAGACCCATTTTAATGAGTCTTTCTACAGCCATAGAAGCTGATAAAAAAGCCTATTACACTGCCCTTAAAAAAGGACAGCGTACCAATGATGTAACAGAATGGGTTACTTACTTTACTGCTATTATTTTAAAAGCACAACAACTTTTTATAGAAACAATCCATTTTACGTTGAAGAAAACAAAGTTTTTTGAGCGGTATGAATCACAACTAAACCTGGCCCAAACTAAAGTGCTCAATAGAATGTTGCAGGATGGCGAAGAAAAATTTGAAGGCGGAATGAATGCCCAAAAATATCAATCTATCAGTAAAGTATCCAAAGCAACGGCTACAAGGCATTTGCAGGATTTAGTAGAAAAAGGAATTTTAAATTCCCAAAAAGGTGGACGCAGTACACAATACCAGGTGAGGTTAGTTTAAATAAAACAGTTTCATTTTTTATCGGCATTCTTTTATTGCTAAAAAAACAACTACAGAAATTAGCTGAATCATAGACACCCAATTAACTGAATTATGAAAAAAATAATACCCCTTTTATATTTTATTGTAATCCTGATTCTCATCGGGAAAAACATATTTGCCCAAAACTCAACTTATAGAAGAGATAGTTTATACAAAGAATTAAAACAGGCGCAAACCCCTGCCGGGCAAGTTGCTGCATGGGTTGACATTAG
>JAYUTC010000177.1:0-12025 GCA_043755395.1 Ferruginibacter sp. | reverse complement strand
AAAACTCCTACCCGCTAAAAGTCGCAGATTATTCTCCAAATAACTCATTGCCAGCAAAAAAGAAAGCAACACCAGCAAGCATTTTCCATATATCAAATGAAGCAGACATGATTATAATAAAGGTTAAAAGTTATTCTTGCCCGGTAACTGATTATAGTCAGCCAAACTGCTTACCTCTGTCATAACTCATCCAGTATTATTTAACCAATTTACATATTATAAAACTTATTTAAAATTAATACACGACCAATTTTATCAGTTCAAAAATTAATGCAGTTAATTTTTTTTTCTGCAGTAATCCTATACTTTGCAAAAACGCTTTTTATTCCATTATGTTTTGGGTTGTTAATTGCAATGATCATGTACCCCATTTGCAAATGGCTTGAAATACATGGCTGGAGTAAAACATTTGCAATTACTGTATGTTTGCTAATTGTATCAATTCTTTTTACCGCTCTATTTACATTAATGATTTGGCAGGTTAAAATGTTCAGTAAGGATGTTCCTTCTATTATTACAAAGCTTGAAGAAGTATTAAAAGGATTAAAGGAATGGATAATTTCCAATACAGGAATAACAGATTTTAAAAATAAATGGGAAGAAAATATTTCTGCTTCAATTGGCAATATTATAAAAACTACAGTTCAAACAACTGTTAATACAATTTTTATGCTTTTTCTAATACCTGTATTTACTGCACTGTTTATGTATCATCGAAAAATATTTGTCAGCTTTTTAAAATCAATAACCCCGGTTAAGTATCAACATCAACTTGATACAATTCTGCAAGAAACTATACATACTTATTTCAATTATATAAAAGGAATGATTTTGGTATACCTTATAGTAGGTATACTAAACAGTATTGGACTTTTTGGATTAGGCGTAAAACACGCTGTATTATTTGGAATGCTTTGTGCCATCATGACTATCATTCCCTATATTGGAACAATTATAAGTTCTTTATTACCCATTTCAATGGTGTGGATGCAGACAGGCAATATTTGGTACCCAATTGGTGTTATAGGCATTTTTAGTTTTGTACAATACCTGGAAGCAAATGTAATTTATCCAAAAGTTGTAGGCACGCAACTACACGTAAGTACTTTCGCTATGCTTGTGGCAATGATTTTGGGTGGTATTATTTGGGAGGTTGCCGGAATGGTATTATTTATCCCACTTGTAGCCATTCTAAAAATTGTAAGTGATAATATTGAAGAATGGAAGCCTTTAAACTTGTTATTAAGCAGAAAATAATAAATGAAGGAAATTTATTTTATTGAACCTTTTTGAATAAATAAATCATACAATTTCATCAATAACCACTCTATTGCCTGTCTTCCATAAAAACCAAGTACAATAAACAGCAATAGTATTACAAACCAAAATGCTGTAATCTCAGAATTTATTTTGTCTGTAGTCATAAAATTATTTTAATTGATAGTACAAATATTTCATCATTAAATAAGTCTTCTTGTTTACTAATCTAAAACATTTTACACTGCCCATTTACCTTTCAGTTGATATGCAATAAGAATAATAAGTAGTCCAATGCCCAGATATATAAAATAAAGCCAGTGAACTGTATTTAAAAATATCATTTCAACTATTATCCATCCACTTATAAACGTACCACCAGCCATGGCCCAATTATAGCGATTAGGATGACGTTGCAAATTATAATATAGAGCAATTAGATTTATACTGCCTACAAAAACAGTAAGCAATATGCCAGGAGTTCTAAAATTTTCAAAAGGTGTTTCTTTCAGCAAACTAAGCGGAATATTCATTATGCTTCCATCAGGATTACTTATCAGTATTAAACCAGATATAATGGAAGTAATTGCAACAAAAGAAATTAATATAAATAAAAGCGTTTTCATTTCTCACTGTTTTTCCTTTTATACACTCCAATTAATTCACCAAATGCAATGATATTTTCACTCATCAATTTTTCTAATTGCACCTTATTAGCAGTAGCAGGTAAATCAATTAAGGCATTTAATGCATATACTTTAAATAAATAACGGTGTGTACCTGTAGGAGGACAAGGTCCCCCATAATGATTTTGCTGAAAATCGTTTATCCCCTCTATTCCATACACCTGATTCTCTTTGATGTGATGAGTTACAGGAATATTCCAGATAATCCAATGTACCCATGTACCACCCGGGGCATCGGGGTCATCAATAATCAATACAAGGCATTTGGCTTCTTCAGGAATATTTTCAATATCCAAAGGCGGATTAACATTAATACCATCGCATGTGTATTTTAAAGGGATCATACCTTCAAAATTAAAAGCAGTGCTGCTTACTTTTAGCTGTTTATAATCAACTGCTCTTGTTGCTTCTCTATGTTCACCAGAGATACTCATTTTATTCATTTAAGGTCCTTCACCTGGTTCGGGTATTTCATATGGAGGTGATTCAAATGGGTTTTCGTCAGGTATCATATCAGGATCTTCCACCGGAATAATAGCTTCTTCCGGATCAACAGGTAACTCTATCTCGGGATGTTTACCCGGTAAGGGAATTTCAATTGGATTAATTTGTTGTTTTTTGGCTGGCATAATGAATTTTTAAGTATTACGAGTAATTCAATAAATATGTATTACTTATATAAATTTCCCTACAAAGCAAGATTATTTAATAAATTTTTACAATGAGGAGTGTCAATGCTTTTCGTGATAGAAGTCATTATTCAAGGGAATTTAGCTAACTAATTTTACATTAATAAAAAATAAATATTATGACAATAAATAACCCAACCATCACCACCCTTCATAACCTGCTGGACTATAATGCCCGAAAATTTACAAGTGCAGAAATACAGCTAATAAATAGTTTACCTCAATGGATAATAAAAGCAGGTTCTTTAAAACTTAAAACAGTTTTGCAAAAATATCTGGATTTTGTAAAACAGCATGTACAGGAAATGGAAAGCTTTATTGAGGAAGAAAAAATAAATTCTTTAAGCCTTAACAACCGGGTAATGCAGGCTTTAATAGAAGAAACAAATGAAAAACTTAATTACTGTACAGATGATGAAGTTAATGATGCCTGCCTGCTTGCAAGTATACAGGCTATTCTTCATTTTAAAATAAGTACTTATGGCACTGCTGCTGCATTTGCCAAAGCATTAAAAATGGAAAAACATGCAACAGTTTTTCATGATGCAGAAATAAAAGAAAAACAAATAGACAACCGCCTGACACAGTTAGCAGAATATGAAGTAAATATTAGTGCTAAAGCTCCTATAGCTTTGCCAGGAATCTGAATTAATAAAACTACTGATACTGAATATAAATTGGTTGTGGTTTTAGTCTTAATATTTCTACAGGTGTCATTAGTTGTTTAACTTCTTTTATATCATTTTCATAAAATAATTTAATGCCGGCAAATTGCACGGGTTCTTTATAAACGCAATGGTAATAGGTATTTTTCTTTTTTGCAGGAAAACCAAAACCATCCATATTGATGACCACCTGCACTTCTTTAAGTAGTTTTATTTCTTTATAGTTAGTAAGCATTTTATTAGTAAACCTGTGAATGACCAGCATTTTTGGAGGAAGTTTATTTTCTTTGACTAGAGCAGCAAGATACTCACTTGCATAATTTATATCAGCAGCATCAAAGGTTCCGATAGCGGTACCCGGGACTTTTCCATTTTTCATTGAAAATTCCGGATCAATACCAAGGTGCACCTGTGCTAACAGTAAATATTTTTTTAGTGCAGGAATTTCTTCTTCAAGAGTACTCCATCCAACCTGGATATCTAAAAAAACAATCCCGTTTATTTCCTTGGCTAATTTAATTGCTTTTTCAATTTGCTTTGCTGGCATACGCAATCTGTATTTTCCACCCAAGCCCGGACTTTGTTGAGCTGTTACAGCAATATAATGTACTGCAGGTACAACCGGGGTCATGCTGTCAGCCATTTCCCATTCGTCAGATACAACTTTTAATTTTTCCAGCATCACTGATTGAGGATATTGTCCTAACACGCCCATATTTTTGGAATAAAAATTACCATAGTAGGCTACAACCCTATTATAAGGCAATATGGCTCCTTCGCCCGGATAAATAAATTTAGCGGGCCAACGGCCTGACTTATCCCCATTGGCAAGATGCCTCATTTTTAACTGATACAAAGTTGAATCAATTTGTTGACCAGTTATTGTTGAAGGAATTGGTAAATAAATTTGCAGGTTTCCGGATGATGATACAGAAGGATTTTCAGGATATAAACAATTTAAAATTGTAACAAATAAAAACAAAATAATTTCAACCCGAAATGTAATAATCATTATAAAAAGTATTTACTCAAAGTTTCGAAATTTTAAGTATTTATCAAACATTAAACTTTATAAAATTACTAGTAAAATTTTTATCAGTATTATGACAAACGTCATTGCAAACGTTGATCAACTTCAAGGCTTTTAGATATTTTATTAACAACCTTTGTATAAATAAAAACCTAAGCCATGCGTACGATAATTCTATCTTTAGCCTGGTTATCACTTTCTGCTTCAGCCCTTTCACAGAACCTGGTAGCATACTATCCTTTTAATGGAAATAACAATGATGAAAGCGGTAACAGTATTAACCCAACTTATACCGGAGCCGGTGTAACGTTAACAACTGATAGGTTTGGTAATGCCAACAAAGCGTACAACTTTGATGGAGCAACAGGCTCATATATGAGGATGCCGGCTGATTTGTTGCCAACAACCAACCGAACCATTTCTATGTGGTTTAATGTACCTGATGTAACTAACAGACCTGGGTTGCTGGGATATGGAGGAAATGGAAGTTGCGGTACAACTTTATTAATGGGTATAAATTGTACAGGTAGCGGACAATATTGGGTGCAAGGACATTGTGGTAATAATGCCGCCGGATTTACTTATCCAACTGCACCAGTAAATAACTGGTATCATTGGGTACTAACTATAAATGGAAGTGCACAAAAAATTTATGTGAATGGTAAATTAAAAAGTACAACAAACTCGTTTAGTGGCAGCACAGCAGTTACTGGAAAAGATTTTTCATTGGGCGTGATAACTTCCACCAGTGGAACAGCTCCATATACTGATGTTAATGTTGGATATTTAAATGGCAAGCTTGATGATATCCGTATTTATGATAACGCTATGACGGATGCACAAGTACAGAATCTTTATAATAGCGAGGTGGGAATGGTTGCCTATTATCCTTTCAACGGCAATGCTAATGATGAAACCGGAAATGGTAATAATTCAACTTATATCGGTGCTGGTGTTACATTAACATCCGATCGATTCGGTAATGCTAACAGTGCCTATCAGTTTGATGGATATACCAATTCTTATATCCGTGTTCCTGCCGATAATTTTCCTACTACTGACAGAACAATTTCTTTTTGGTTCAATACAAACGAACTGTCAAATTTTCCAACACCATTATCCTATGGAGGAAATGGATGTAATGCATCAAGCTTTCTGATGATCATAAATAAATCAGGCAACTCATCCTATCTTACAGGAGGACATTGTGATGCAGATAATATTATTGCTCCCTATACCACTCCACCGCTAAATAGCTGGAAACAATGGGTAATGACCATTAGCGGCCCCACTCAAAAAATTTTTATCAATGGCGTATTACAGCAAACAACTGCTAATTACAATGGGCCAACGTATGTGTCCGGAAGGTCAGCCATTTTTGGTGGTTTGATTTATACTGATGGGAATACTGTTTATTCAGCAACGGGTTATGCAAGCTATTTCTCTGGCAAATTGGATGATATCCGTATATATCATGCAGCTATGTCAGATGTACAGGTACATACTTTATATATTGATGAAGCAGCGGGAGGGCCACTGCCAGTTACTTTATTAAACCTCCAGGTAAGCAAATTAAATACAACAACTGCAAATATTTCATGGCAAACAGCAACTGAAATAAACAACCGTGGCTTTCAAATACAACGCAGTTTTGATGGCATCAATTTTACTGATGTAAAATTTGTAACCGGTGCTGGAAATTCAGATATTATTAAACAATATAGTATAACTGATATTCCCGGAAGTACAGGAATAATTTATTACAGATTGAAACAGGTAGATATTGATGGTAACAGCAAGCTGTCCAACACAGTAATTATATCATTCAATAGCCAGGGCATAATCAAAGTATACCCAAATCCTGCACAGCAGCAGGTAACCATTGAAGGTATTGATTGCTACAACAGGTTACAGTTGATAGATATAACAGGTAAACGGTTAAATGATATTATCATTAATAAACAATATCAAATAAATATCAATCTTGATAATTATTTAAATGGCTTTTATTTCATCAGGTTAATGAATGAAAAAGAAACAAAAACAATAAAACTAACCCTCAGTAAATAACACCCTGTGATAAGATAAATAAGTCTCCCGTTTACCGGGAGGTTTTTACTATACAGCAGTACCAATTTTACTTCATACTTTAATGATATTTATCAGAGAAAAGAATGATTTAGAAAACAGAATTACTTAATTGATATTCGTATTTTTATACCAGGGTAATTATATTTTGTTAAGCCTT
Source organism: Ferruginibacter sp. (assembly GCA_043755395.1). Taxonomy (GTDB): domain Bacteria; phylum Bacteroidota; class Bacteroidia; order Chitinophagales; family Chitinophagaceae; genus Ferruginibacter. Next base: position 5,450 of record JAYUTC010000177.1, on the reverse strand, counting down.
TTTTTAAACCTGGTACTATTTGAAAGAATTATTTATAGATGCCGAAAAATAAAAATAATTCATCTCCATATTCCACCCAGAATAAAATAAAATTAATCCGGGGAGGTAAATCATATTTCGATCTGCTATTGCAATTAATTGACCAGGCTATAGAAAGTATTCACCTGCAAACTTACATTTTTGATGATGATAAAACCGGTATCCAGGTTGCTGATGCATTAAAAGCTGCAGCCAAAAGAAACGTATCTGTTCATTTATTGGCAGATGGCTACGCCTCACAGGTCATGTCAAATAAATTCATTGATGATTTGAAAGCATCCGGAATAAATTTTCGATTTTTTGAACCACTTTTTAAAAGCAAAAAATATTATTTTGGCAGAAGGTTACATCATAAAATATTTGTAGCCGATACTACGCATGCATTGGTTGGGGGTATAAATATAACCAACCGCTATAATGATATGCCCGGTGAACCTTCCTGGCTGGATTTTGCAATTTACGCTGAGGGGGATATTGCTAAAGAACTATGTATACTTTGTTGGAAAACCTGGAATGGCTTTCCAACAAAAATGAGCATTACCCCCTGCGAGGAAAATAAATTACTCTTTAATTTTAAAGATGAAGAAACAAGCAAGGTTAGAATGAGACGTAATGACTGGGTACGAAGTAAAAATGAAATTTCCGCGACTTATTTTGAAATGCTCCGTACAGCCGAATCGCATATCACTATTTTAAGTAGCTATTTTTTACCTGGCAAAATTATTCGGAGGTTATTAAGTAATGCAGTAAAAAGAGGTGTAAAAGTAAAAGTAATTACTGCAGGCCCATCGGATGTTATGCTGTCAAAATATGCCGAACGGTGGCTATATGATTGGTTACTGCGAAACAAAATAGTGCTATATGAATATCAAACCACTATACTTCATGCTAAAGTTGCAGTATGTGATAATAAGTGGCTAACCCTTGGTTCCTATAATGTAAATAATATAAGTGCTTATGCCAGCATTGAGCTAAATTTAGATGTACGAAATGAAACTTTTGTAGTTTCCATGGAACAAATGATTGAATCAATAATTAAAAATGATTGTATAGTTATAACAAAAGAAAAACATACACATACTAAAAATATTTTAAAACAATTTATTCGCTGGAGTTCTTATCAATTTATCCGTACAGTATTTTACCTGCTTACTTTTTATTTTAAACGGAGCAAATAAATACAAGTAACTACAACTTTATTTACATCTACTTTTAAAATATTTCATTTGTATAAATTCACATCAGTAGCCTTGCAGAATTCAAATCTAATTTTTACTACCAGTATGAAGTGACCAAAATCATTGCTTTCAATAACCATCGTCTTTGTTTAGGCTATTTGTGTAAAGTACATTTGTACTGTAAAAATTAATTATTAACCAAAATAAAAGGAGGTAATCATGGGAACTCAACTATTAACAAAAGCAACTGAAAGAATGCCTTTTGTATTTGATGATTTTTTTAAACCATGGAATGAATGGTTTGATGGTGGTTTATCAGCCCGGACTATGAACATACCGGCTGTGAATATTACGGAACATAAAGAAGAATATCTTGTTTCTCTGGCTGTACCTGGTATGAAAAAAGATGATTTTAAAATTGATGTGGATGCTAATATGCTTACCATCAGCAGCGAAAAAGAAGAGAATAAAGAAGAGAAAGATAAAAAGTTTACCCGTAAAGAGTACAACTATTCATCATTCAGCCGCACATTCACATTACCTGAAGAAATCAACAAAGAAAAAATAGAAGCTAAGTATGAAAATGGTGTTTTAAAAATTGCTTTACCACGCAAAGAGGAAGCTAAAAAACTAACAGCAAAACATATAGCTGTTAAATAAACCAGCTTTAGGTAAACTTAATGCCCCAGCCAAATATTGGCGGGGCTTTTTTTAATTTAATCATTTTAAATAAAATAAAAAATATACTGTACCGATCAATATTGCAGTAATAAATATTTGTACACATTTAATGAAAATGTTTAACATATATTGACCAAAATCATTACTTATGATGATGAAAAGTCATATCCCTGTTTATAAACTATAATAACTTTATACAATTAACTAAATTATAGTAAATACTTACATGAAATATTAAATTATTTAAAAGAATTTAATGCCAAATCAAATGCCTGATTTAAAAAAACATCTGCTGCGAATTGAAAGTGAATCATTAAAAAGATCCATAGGTTTTATGCTTGATGAAAATATACATCTTAAAAACAGTATAGCTGTAATACTTAAAAAAGGTTTTAATAGAATGCTGCTGGATAAAGTTGAATTTTATCATACCAGATTTTTAAAAGAAGATGAATTACTAAGATTACTAAGAAACGAAGTAGCTGAGTTGGAAAAATTTATTTACATAATAGACGATAAAGTTATATTTAAAGACATAAAAATAAAATTAAAGGAAGTGAGTGACAATATTATCAAAGCTGAAAAACAGTTTGCCAGTCTGAAATTTGAGTTTAATTGTTTCCTTTCAGAAAACTTTTTATTTAATGGGAAATGTCTATCATAAAACCGTTATTACGGTATTAATTGCATTTGCCTGTAATTTTACAGCCTTAACTCAAATAACCTCTTACCAGTTACAGCAGTTTATAATAACTAACAAATATATCAGTTCAAATGAAATAAAGTATTCAAATCAACTTAAGGAATTTTATACTCTTGTAAACTATAACCCAGTATGGATCCAAAAAGAGAATGAAGATAATAGAAACATTATATTAAAAACACTCCAACTCGCTGATGGTTTAGGGCTAAATGAAAAGGATTATCAGTTTAATTTTATTAATTATATTAACAAAAACAAATTATATTTTAAAAATATAACAGATTCTTTAGAGGCAGAAATTAGAATTACTGATGCAGCTATTCATTTTTATAATGATCTTAGTTACGGCAATATAAAACCAACTTTTGGATATAACGGGCTGAATTATATACCTGATTGCAGTAATATTCCGGCTTTACTTACCAAGCATATCTTACAAAATAAATTAAAGTTACTAATTCATAAAATTACACTGGATTTACCTGAAATCATTTTTTTACAGAAAAAAATAAAGTGGTTTCAAACAATAATAAGCAATACAAACTTTAAGGAAGTAATTATAACAAATAGCAAAGTAAGTGGAAGCAATAAACCTTTGCTATCAAAACTATATCAACTTGGACTTATTTCTAATGAAAATATTTTCATAGCAGACAGTACTATTAAACAAAAAATAAAAGAAGCGCAACTACATTTTAATTTACTTACAGATGGGGTATTACGTTCTACTATAATTGCGCAATTAAACATACCATTATATCAAAGACTGGAGCAATTAAATCTTTCCGTTAATTATTACCGCTGGCTCAATTGTCTTATTCAAAATCAATCAGTAATAGTTGTAAATATCCCTGCAACATATTTAAAAGTTTATCAAAATAATGAAACAATTCTTGAGATGCGGATAATTGTTGGAAAAACAACTACAAAAACGCCAACATTGGCAAGTAAAGTAGATGAAGTAATATTATACCCATATTGGCATGTTCCATTTAGTATAGCAACCAAAGAACTGCTGCCTCTAATAAAACGAAATCCAGGTTACCTAGATGCCAGAAACTATCAGGTTTTAAATAAGGCAGGTAAAATTATAAACCCCTATTCCATTAACTGGCATGCGCTAAACCAAAACTATTTTCCTTACACCATAAGACAAAGTACTGGTTGTGATAATGCACTTGGGTTAATAAAGCTTAACTTTTATAACCCATTTGGCGTTTACCTTCACGATACACCAAATAAAAATTTATTCCTGCTAAAAAAACGTTTTTTTAGCCATGGTTGCATGAGAATTGCAAAGCCAATGGAATTAGGCCATCTTATTTTAAAAAATAACCAAATTGCAATTGATACTTTAATACAGAAAGGCTGTTTAAAGAGTAAGGCTCCTATAATTGTTCACGCCACTGTTCATATGCCTGTTATTGTATGGTACAACCCTGCTGGTGTTGACTCAACAGGACGAGTTATTTTTTTTGAGGATATTTATGGAAAATTTAAATAAAATAGTTTTCAAAGAATAGGAATTATTATAAATGTAACATTTAGAATATTCAGTTACTATTCTAAAATTTGTTAGTTAAGAAGTTGTTCCAGCTTTTTTTGATTGATAATAATAATACTTCCATCCTTAGTAATCTCCACCAATTTTTCAATTCTAAAGTCGCTAAGTGTACGGATAAGAGATTCCTTTGCTGTACCAGCAATAGTTGCCAGATTATCGCGGCTTAAATCGATAATAAATTTTTCATCTGCTTTTTCCTGATATTTTTTTTGCAGAAAAACCAGTGCTTCAGCTACTTTTTTACGCAAAGAGTTATAGGCTAGCCCCAAAAGATGATTTTCTTTTTCAGAAATGTTTTTAGCCAATAACTGTATAAATTTTTTTGCAACATCCGTATTCTTGTTAATCAATTCATTAAAATCTTCTTTGGGTATTACTGCCAGTTCAGTTTCTTCCAGTGCCTTTGAAGTGTCTTTATAGGCCACACCTTCTAACAGGGCAATATGGCCTAAGAAATCTCCATGACCATAAAGTTCAGTTACTAATTCCTTCCCATCTTCATTGGTTTTATATGCTTTTACTTTACCTTTTACAATATAATAGAGACTGTTAGGATGATTACCCTCGGAATAAATTATCTGTTTCTTTTTATATTTATTTATGTTTCGCCCCTCTATAAATTGGTGCAAGGGATTATAACCAAAAGAAGCTTCCATTAAATGATGCAATCCTTTTAATCCAGGCAATAAATCCTGCTTTAGTAAATCGTTTTTTTTCATCCTACTGTTCACTGCATTCAACAATTCCGAGCCACTAAAAGGCTTGGTAATATAATCATCAGCTCCCAATTCCATTCCTTTTCTAAAATCCAAACGCTCTGATTTTGCCGTTAAAAAAATAAAAGGAGTATTCTTTATAGATTCGTTTTTATGTATGGCATGAATAACGCCAAAGCCATCTAAAACCGGCATCATAATATCACAAACGATTAAATCTGGTTTATGTTCTATAGCTTTCTCAACGCCGATCTTACCATTTTCAGCAACTATTACTTTATAATTTGACAACTCAAGTATTTCTGCTGTATTATTGCGTACATCATCATTATCTTCAATTAACAGTATTTTTTTCATATCAATCAATTTTTGAGTAAAAGGATATTATAAATTCAGTACCCTTTTCTAATTCACTAATGCACTCCACTTTACCATTCATTAATTCTGCATATTTTGAAACAATATGTAATCCCAATCCGGTGCCCTGGATATTTAAAGAATTGATACCACGGAAAAAACGTTCCATCAAATGCTTTTGATCATCTTTAGAAATACCTATTCCTTGATCT
>JAYUTC010000176.1:0-4757 GCA_043755395.1 Ferruginibacter sp. | reverse complement strand
AAAATACGGCTGTGCAGAACATGATATTGTCCCGGCAGAATCCATTCGCCAAAAGCGAAAGTCTTTATCCTGTATTGCAAAAATATAATCTGGGCCCTGTATCAATGCCAATTAGTTTGATTTTCTAAATAAATTCTTTCATTTGCACCATAATTAATAACGTTAACCAATCCGTTACGATCTGCATGGGTTCTCTGAGTTGGCTTATTGGCAATCATTTTAAGTAGCTTTGTTTGCTCCAAAATTGCGTTGCCTACCTTATCCTCTTTTATTATTTGTGGCTTACGCATTCCACCTGCTGCATCCCTGTTGGCAGCTCCTAATATGCCATTTAACCACGCCTCTTTATCTGGGTGTACTTTATCAGTAGCTCCTAAATAAGTCAAGTGGTTACGTCCTGTGGGCATCTCAATTGAACCGTCTGCTCTTTCAATAACCTCCATTGTTCTACCGTCAGGATTATCGTTCACTGTTCCCAATCCTTCGTAATTATTGCCAGCATTTTTACCACGGTAAAATTTTGGGATGGGGGTGGCTATTGCAATAGCCAACTGAGCGGCACCAGAAATTCCAGCTAATATTGCACTAAATGGGTCTTTTGCCCGTGCTATATTTTGAGCCGTTGATAAGGTTATTGTAAATATTGCCAGCGCCTTTTCTGCCTTGGCTTTTTGTATATCAATTTCCCTTTGCTTTCGCTCTAATTGTTCTTTTTGTGATTGAGCCCTTGCATTTATTATAATTGCATTTGCCGCTCGGTCTTGGTCTGATTGCACCCTTGCCTCATTGGCGGCTAAATCCACATCCCTGCGTTTTTCAATGCCTTTTATTTCTTCCTCAATTTCGTTCTTACGTTTAGTAGATGAAGCGTTTAATGCGCCGCTTATCGTGTCCTTTAACACACCATAAGCTGACACAACTTTGTCTAATATTTTTATTTCTTCTTCATTATTTTTCTTTTTTAAATCAGAGTATTCAATTTCTAATTTAGCTAAAGCCGCTAACTCTTTTTTAACATCAACTCCTCTAAGCTGCATTAAATATAAAACGTCTTTAGTGTATTTTATCTCTGCTCCTAAAGAAACTAAATGGTATTCTTTATCTAACTTCTCTCTATCTTTATTGTATTGTCGTAAAGTAATTTTCCCATCTGCGAAACGCTGATTTAAAAATTGTACGTTATCGCTGTAATCTTTTTCTATAATTCCTTTACGGGTAAGCCTTGCATCTTCAATTACCTGATTTTCTTTTTTTTCCGCTTCTTCAATTGCTTTTGCCCTGGCTTCATAAGCCTGTTTAGTTATTTCATCAAACTTTTTTTCATTGGTTTTAAAAACTTCACGCTCTTTTACTGCTGAATTATTTTTTATCGTTTTTATTTGATCGTCTAAATTATCGTTTATAATTTTTTGATTTTGTGCAAGTCGGGCAATCTGTGCCGGGTCTTTCCCTTTTTTTTCTTCTTCTAACCTGTTTTTTTCACGTGTAGCCGCTTCGGTTTTAATCCGTATATCTTAAACTTCCTGTTTTTTATCTAACGCTAAAACAGCGTTTGAATAATTTTGTAAAGCTGCTATCCTTTCATCGTAACTAAGTTTTTCGTTGCTTGTTAAATCTTCAAATGTTTTAATTATTTCTTCCTGCCTTTTTTTATACCTTTCAAATTCGCCATCTTCTACCTCTTTTAACGCTTGCAATGAGCCGTCTTTTTTGGTGGTGGTAGTTTTCTCTTTTTTAGGATCAAAAGCATTTACAACATCATCTTTTATTTTATCGGTAATAGATTTAACCTTAACTTCTGCATTTAATAAATCAACAATTAATTGATCTTGTGCCGGACTAATTAAAGTTGCATTTTTTTCATCTTTATTTCCTGATTTTCTTTCTTCCCCAAATTTTATATTAAACCTACGTATAGCATCAAACCTTTGAAACTCTGTAAGATTTTTTACATTAAAAGGTCCATCTTTTTGTACATTGTTTTTGTTTAAATCACCTACAATATCGTTTTGTTCTTTTAATGCTTTTGTTAATAAATCAATATTAGCTTTAGCATTTATAGAACGAATTAACCTTGAAACATAAAAATCATAAGCTAAAGACAAGCCATTAACTTTGCCATTTTCAATATCTAATTGCCCGAAATAATCTACATTAATTTCTTTTAATTGTTTAAGTGCAGTTATTTTTTGTAAACGTGTAGAATTATCTGATTCTAAAACAGTTTTTAATACAGTTACTTTAGATATTTCTTCCCCCGCATTATCAGCTGCCTGCTTAAATGATGAAGCAATTTCTTCTTGTTGTTGTTTTGTTTTTTCTGAAACTTCATTAAATCCAAACAAGGATTTTGTTAGTGATATTATAGGATCTGCGAGTGCTAATATTAATCCTCCAATACCCAAACCTGGTATTATATTAGCTAAAAATCTTAAAGCCGAAAATGCTTTTGTAGCTCCTTTAGTAATACCATCAAAAGCACTACCATAATTACCAACGTTTCGCTGGCTACGACCTGTAGTGTTTTCTAAAGTTTTTACCTGAGTATCTAAGCCACCAATAATTTTTTGCAACCGCTGCCCTGATGCAGATGCCCGTTCTGCCGGTGCCTGATTATCATAAACAGCGTTAAGGCGTATTAAAGCGGCCCTGCGTTGCTCTAATGACCCTTTAACAGCATTTTCTTCACGTACTACATTTTTTAATTCCTGCGCCGCCTGCCTGTCTAATTGTTTTTTTAATTCAGCCTGTTTATTTAATTCTAAAGCAGATTGGGTTGTTTGCTTTAATGATTTATTTAAAACAATTTGCGATTGCCCCAACGCTGTTGCACTGTTAGCTGCCTGTGCCTGTTCTATGTCTAATGCGTTTAAAGCAGTTGTAGTTTTATTGATCCCGTCTGTGTTTGGTAAATTTGTTACAGATATTGTCGTAGCCGCCGGCTTAGTCTTAGCCAGCTTATCGGCGGCTACCTGCTGTAATTTCTGCTGCTTTAATACCTCATTTTCTAAACTAACCTGTAATTTTTTCTGCTTTAATATCTCATTTTGCGTTTTTATTAATGCTTGAGATGCTTTTTCAGCATCTTTTATCCCGGCAGCAATATCGGGCAGTTTAGTTGATCCCTGTATAGATATTTTTGCCTTAGCCAATTCTTCATAAGCCTTACGAGCAATGCCCACTTCTTTTACAATAAAAGCAGTATCGGAAGCAAAGCGGCCCCGGTCAACATATTCCCGTATTAATTCTTCATTTCCTGCTGGCATAGTAAATATTATCTTTTGCTTTTCATGCTTTCGCAATAGTCAGAAAATCTTTTTACCCTTTCACAATATTCACTCATTTTTATATTTTCATCAATCCTGAATTTTGCATGATCTGAAAGTGTAATTAAAATAGAAGTGAAATACTGCCTGTCAATTTTTGCTGCTGATTTATTTTTATTTTTTTCTTCAATAGCTTCAAATTGAATGTTTTTTAAGTCGATTTTTATTTTAATAGACTTGCTTCTTGAAATACATTTATCGAGTTCGGCGTGATAGCTTTTTTGATCTAACCAATTAAATTTACAATCAGTACGCAATAAAATATTTAATTCTTTAGCAAAATATTCATCATAAGTTAATCGTAGAATACCTGTAGCAAAATAATCTTTATCATCTATATCTAAATTTTCAGTTCCTTTATGGGCAATTGCATTTATCTGCTGTAATGTTATTTTTAAAAGAGAAATTTCTTTAAAAATTTGAACATACATACGATATTCCTGTGTACCAATTATCTCTGTATATTCATTCATTATGTTTTCCCAGGATTCATGCAATTGTTGTTCGGTTGGCAATCCTGAAATAATCAATGCTGATAAATTATTCTCTACAATGCAATCAATAAATTTACTAAGCGGTAAATCGTGTACTGTTTTGTGGTATTTTATTTCAGATACTTCGATCATGTTATTATTTCAATCATTATTAACGTATTCAATCACTTCAAATGTTCCAATTTCATTTAATGTAACTACTAAAAAAATACATCCATTCCTGACTATTGCAACCGTTTCAGTCATTGTATGTGCTAATTCACGGGCTGTGTTTATTTTATCTTGCTTCCACTCTGCTTTCTGAAGGCATAGCCAGCAGTCTTTGTTGTCACTCATAATCCGGTGCCAATTTTAATTTCAACCCTTAGTGCCGGTCGTAAATTTTCACGGATATATTGTTTTTTATAATTGCCGCCAGTACCAAAAATCTTTTCATCATAAATTTCAACCAACATATCATTTTTACTATCACGGCTAAAAGTATCTATAACATCACCATCTCTTTTTACTACAATATTTTGCTGAAAACTTCCTGTATCTAATAATAAAATTGGGCCCGGCTCTTTACCAAATTTCACCACTGATGCAGTAGAATAATAGGGCATCACCACTCCGTTACTTCTTAGTCCTTCTGCCATTCTATCTCGGTTTAATTCTACCAAATCATTTACAGTTGCATCAATAGCATTATCAATAGCTTTGGCGCTATCAAACTTTTGTAACCGATTATGAAGTGCAATAATATTCATATTAAAAAATAGAGAGGACATAAAGCCCTCTCATAAACAGGCTACTTTCCCATTTTTTAGTCAGGCTTTTTATCATCCCCCAACTTATTATTTACTGATTTTTTTATTGGATTAATTAAAGCGTACACTTCTTTTAACTGCTTTTCAGAAAGGCTATGATGCTTTTCGTGAGCAATAAATTCAGCTTC
>JAYUTC010000175.1:0-4770 GCA_043755395.1 Ferruginibacter sp. | reverse complement strand
TTGGAATTAAAAGATGAACTGGGAGAAGAAATTGTAAATGAAATATTAAATGCCAAACAGGTAATGGAATCTGAACTGGCAGTTCAACATTTACGGGTACAACTTTTAAAAGAAAGATTAAAACAAATGACCTCATCACCCGCAGCTCATTTGCTATCTGTGGCTGATCAATTAGTTCGTAGAAGTGTGTGGCTGGTAGGTGGCGATGGTTGGGCTTATGATATTGGTTATGGCGGTTTAGATCATGCATTAGCAAGTGGAAGAAATATTAATATTCTTGTACTGGATACGGAAGTATATTCAAATACCGGTGGCCAATCCTCCAAATCTACTCCTACTGCAGCAACAGCTAAGTTTGCTGCGGGTGGTAAAAGTGGAGGTAAAAAAGATTTGGCCATGCAGGCAATTTCATACGGCAACGTTTATGTGGCCAGGGTTGCATTTGGGGCCAATCCGCAACAAACATTATTGGCAATGAGAGAAGCAGAAGCATATGATGGCCCGTCTCTTATTTTAGCTTATAGCCATTGTATAGCTCATGGATACGATTTAAAAGATGGCCTGAGCCAGCAGAATAAAGCGGTTGCCAGTGGCCATTGGCCATTGTTGCGGTATAACCCGGTACTTAGAAAGAAAAACCAAAACCCTTTTGTGCTGGATTCAACCAGGCCAACAATTTCACTAAAGGATTATGCTTATAACGAATTACGGTATAAAGTATTAACCATTACCAATCCAAAGGTTGCTGAAGATCTGATAAAACATGCACAGGATTTAGTAAATCTTAAATGGAAAACATATGAAGAACTGGCAATTAAAAAAGCCAGTGATTTTGTACAAATTGCTTAAAATTAAATTTTAGGGTGCCCAATCTTTATTTTAAAAGATTAAAGCCCTTTTTAAAAATTGTCAGCTATGAAATTAGATACAACCTATATGGGGTTAAATTTAAAATCCCCTATTGTAGTCTCAGCCTGTACATTATCTGAACAAACAGAAAATATTGTAAAGATGGAAGATAATGGTGCAGGGGCCGTAGTTATGTTTTCCATATTTGAGGAACAGATACGAAAAGAAGAGTCAAAATTTAAAAATGTATTTTCCGAAACTTCTTACTCATTTGCTGAAGCATTGGATTATTTTCCCGACCTCGATGAATTTAATGTAGGTATTGATGACTACCTCGAAAACATAAGGAAGGCAAAACTTAAAGTTAACATTCCAATAATTGGCAGTTTAAATGGTATTACCAATGAAGGTTGGATTGACTATTCGAAAATGATGGAACAGGCTGGTGCGGATGGAATAGAAGTTAATATTTTTTTTATTCCTGGTGATATTACAATGTCATCTTCTGAAGTAGAACATCGTTATTTAAATATTATTGAATCAATCAAACAAAATGTAAAAATTCCGGTTGCTGTAAAACTAAATCCTTATTTCAGTGCTATGGGTAATATGTCTTTACGCATGAAAAATGCAGGTGCCGACGCATTAGTTTTGTTTAATCGTTTTTATCAGCCTGATTTCGATATTAATGAACTGATTATTAAAACAGATTTACATTATAGTGAATCCAGTGAAATAAGATTACCCTTATTATGGATTGCTTTATTGTATGGAAAAGTTAATTTATCAATTGCAGCCACTACTGGTGTACAAAGTGCTGTAGAAGTAATTAAATATATTCTTGCAGGTGCTGATGTTGTAATGACCGCTTCATCTTTATATAAAAATGGCATCCCTTACTTAAAAACAATGAATAAAGAGTTGCAGGATTGGATGTATATGATGGGTTTCGATAATATTTATTCATTCAAAGGAAGAATGAGCCAGCAAAACATTTCGGATCCCACAGCCTATGAAAGGGCCAATTATATAAAAATTCTGGAAGGGATGAAATAATTAAATAGCACTTTTTAAGTTTTCAATTTTACAATTTAGTGTAATGATTTACAGCACCAAAATACCTTTAGCCTGTAAAATGATTTCTTTTTTAGGTGTCGTTATAGCTTCAATTTCGTCTTTAGTTTTTCCTGCATCCTCAGCATAATGACGCAGCATTTCTACTGTCGTTTCTTTTAATTCGGCAATGCCATCTGCTATAATTGTTCTACCATTTAAAGCCAGCGGAACTGTAAAACTGTGGTATTTCATTTTTATCAGCATTGGGCCACTTGCTGTTTCCATTCGTATCCAGCAGCCTTCAGCTTTGCACACTTCCACCACTTTGCCTTTTACTTTAATTGCTGCGGTTGTTTTATCTGCCATTACATTGGTCAATTCATTTACAGTTACAGCGCCTTTAATAGTTGTTTTGGCTCCAAAGTTCATTCCTTTATTAGCAGGGCCTTTTGGTGGCTGTGCCATCAATACAAAACCCATAATTAAAACCGGAATTAAAAAGATTATTTTTTTCATCATTCAAAATTTATTTGATTAAAAAAAGCCACAAACGGTGGCTTATACCGATGTGACTTTTAAGTTAGTCCAATCGGTATTTACCAAAATCCAGCCCACAAAGGCTATTCATGAATTTCAGCCTGCACACATTGGCCTAAAATGAAATTCAGTTTGGTATTAAATTTTTTATGCTAATTTTTCTACCTGCATATAACTTAATTCTACCGGTGTAGCCCGGCCAAATATTTTTACCTGAACTTTTATTTTTTTCTTTTCGTCATTAACTTCCTCAATTACACCATTAAAATCATTAAAAGGCCCATCAATAATTTTAACCGTTTCGCCAACAATAAAAGGCTCACTCATAGTAACTCCGCCTGCATCACTCATTTCATCTACCTTACCCAGCATTTTATTTACTTCTGCCTTACGTAATGAAATAATATTGCCTTTAGATCCCTTACCATCAGTTAAAAAATGCATTACATTACTCACATTGCTCATGCTCTGAATCATATCATCATGTAATTTGCCATCAGAAACTTCAATCATAATATAACCCGGGTAAAAGTTTCTTTCTCTCATTACCTTTTTACCATTCACCACTTTATAAACTTTTTCAACCGGCAAAAAAACCTGTTTAACTATATTACCCCATCCATTGCGTATGATATCTTTATCAAGGTATTCTTTTACTTTACGTTCCTTACCACTAACTACACGAAGTACATACCATTTACTTTCCTTTTCAGCTTTTTCCGCTTTTTCAACAATTGGTGTTGTTTCTTCCATAATTATTTAAATAAAGAGTATATAAATTTTAATGAATTGCTGGCCACTAAATCCATAACTCCTACCATGGCAGTTATTACCAAAGTAGCTCCCAACACTATCATAGTGGATTGTTGTAACTGATCCCATGAAGGCCAGGTTACTTTTTGTAATAATTCCTTATAGGAATCTCTTAAATATGCAGTTAATTTATTCATAAAAAATAAATGTGCAAATATGCCAATAGGCAAATATGCAAATGAAATAATGTTTCTTAAAATAGTTTTCAAATTTGCATCACCTACAAATTTGCAAACTAATAATCAGCACGGGCACTAGGATTCGAACCCAGATCAAGGGTGTTGGAGACCCGTATGCTAGCCGTTGCACCATGCCCGTAAAATTGTCTCCCTAACGTTTTCTAAATGCAAGAATTTTGAGAGACTGAATATTTAAAGAACTTTAAAAACAACAAAGTACCAATGGAATATTTCCAAAGGTACTTTGTTTATCGTTAGCTTTTCTTAAACCCCTTTTTAGAGGAGTATTAAAAGCTTTCTCTATTTTACAATTTCAGTTACCTGGCCAGCACCTACTGTACGGCCACCTTCACGAATAGCAAATTTTAACCCTTTTTCCATTGCTATTGGCTGAATTAAAGTAACATTGATACTGGTATTATCACCCGGCATAACCATTTCTGTACCTGCATTTAAGGTAACTTCTCCAGTTACGTCAGTAGTACGGAAATAAAATTGAGGACGGTATTTATTGAAGAATGGAGTATGACGTCCGCCTTCATCTTTATTTAATACGTAAACCTCACCTTTAAATTCGGTATGGGGAGTAATAGAACCTGGTTTACAAAGTACCATACCACGACGGATTTGAGTTTTTTCAATACCGCGTAATAATAACCCTGCGTTATCACCAGCTTCCCCTTCGTCTAATAATTTTTTAAACATCTCAACTCCAGTACAAGTTGAGGTTAATGGTTTTTCCATTAATCCTACAATTTCAATTGCTTCACCCACTTTAATACGACCTCTTTCAATACGGCCTGTAGCAACAGTACCACGGCCGGTAATAGAGAACACGTCCTCAACACTCATCAGGAATGGTAAATCAACCAAACGTGGGGGTAGAGGAATGTAGCTATCAACAGCATCCATTAAATCATCAATTTTCTTAATCCATTTCTCATCACCTGCTAAAGCACCGGTTGCAGATCCTTGTATAATAGGTGTGTTATCGCCATCAAAACCATTCTTAGTTAATAATTCACGAATCTCCATTTCAACCAATTCTAATAATTCAGGATCATCAACCAAATCTACTTTGTTCATGAACACCACCATACTTGGAACACCTACCTGACGTGCAAGAAGGATATGCTCTCTTGTTTGAGGCATAGGGCCATCAGTAGCAGCTACCACCAGAATAGCTCCATCCATCTGTGCAGCACCTGTAATCATGTTCTTCACATAATCGGCGTGACCCGGACAATCAACGTGTGCATAGTGACGTGAAAGAGTAGAATACTCAACGTGTGCAGTATTAATGGTAATACCTCTTTCCTTTTCTTCAGGAGCACCA
>JAYUTC010000174.1:0-12129 GCA_043755395.1 Ferruginibacter sp. | reverse complement strand
CATTGGGATTAATATCAGCCAGTGTTCCCGGATAAATTACTCCATCCAATACAATCAATGGGGATGAACTGGCTGTTAAGCTTCCTTGTCCTCTTACTTGTAAGCTACCACTCTGGCCCTTGGTACTGGGGTCAAATCCAACATCTAACCCCGGAGCATTACCCCGTAACATATCCTGAACAGATCTTGGGTTTTCATTTTCCAGCCTTGAGGCTTTTACCTGGGAAACAGCACCTGTTAAATCTTTTTTACTTTGGGTACCATAACCAATTACCACCACATCACTTAATGAAGAAACCTGCTCTGTTAATGATATCGTAATTGATCCACCACCTTTAAATTCGCCACTTTTTAAAGCTACCTCTCTGGTTGAGAAACCGGTATAACTAAAAACCAGCCTCGCATTATCCGGTACATTTTTAAGGGTGAAGTTACCCTGGGCATCGGTTACAACACCTTGCTTAGTGCCTTTAATAAAAACACTTACCCCTTCCAACGGGAAATTTTTTGAGTCCGTTACCTTACCTGAAATAGTACCAGGTGGTAAATTGAATTCGGTAACTAAAGGTTTGTGCACTCCTTTTGCCTGTACTGCAATTGCAAAGCAAAGGAAGAAAAGAAAGCATACCAAACGGAGCATACTCCATTGGGCGCTGAGGATAGTTTTGGTGTTTTTTCTCATACAGCCAGCATTGATTTAAAATGATGAAAAATGTAATTAAGCAGTCGATAAATGAGTATAATAATTTTCTATTTCAAAAATAATTAATTAACTCAATTTAAAAATAGACATTTTCTTTATTACTTACTACTTCTTAAAACAAATTTGTACGAAAACGTTTTCGTAATAAATTAACTATCTGCCAGCTATTAATCAGTAATTTAGGATTGCCGCTAAACTAAATATTGCTATATGAAAAAATATATTTATTTCGTAATTGTTTTTGTTATAGTTTTTTCTTTACTATCTATTAATGGATATACAAATACAAATAACAAGCGGTTAATTTTAAATGTAAAGGAGCAATCTGAAGCATCACATTTTATACTGTTAAATGATGTTAGAAAAAAAGCCTCGGTTGATGTTTTAAATAAATTTGCTTTATTAAAGAATAGCCTTGTACTGGTGTATACCAAAAATGGCAAGGGCTATATTCACGATAATATTGCAGCTACGGTTGCCTGTATAAAGGAACTGTCAGTTGCTAATAATTTTAAAGCAGATATATCTGATGATCCCGCTGTTTTTACAGAAACCAATCTAAAAAAATATACTCTATTAATTTTTACCAGTACTAATAATGATGTGTTTGACACCGATGAACAGCGTGTTGCATTCAGGAGATATATTGAAGCGGGGGGTGGCTTTGTAGGTGTGCATTCTGTTACCGGTACCGAAAGAAACTGGAAATGGTTTAAGATGATGATTGGTGAAACATTTTCCTGGCATGCAAATTTTCAAAAATTCAGTGTAAAAAATATTGACCCTACACATCCTTCCATGAAAGATGTTCCAACTGTTTGGGAAAGAGAAGATGAATGTTATTTTGGAAAGGAATTGTACCCTGGCATTAAAGTATTAATGGCGCATGACCTTCATACTTTAAATACAAATCAGGCAGATTTGGTAATTAAAAATAAAGGATCGTTTGAAGATTTTTACCCCTCAGTATGGTATCAGCATTTTGAAGGGGGAAATATCTGGATCACTACACTGGGCCATAGTAAAGAAAGTTACCAGGATCCTGTTTATAAAAATCATTTATTACAGGGAATAAAATTTATTGCAAGCCAGTTTAAAGGTCTGGATTATACAAAAGCACAAGCTGTTTTAAAAGACGATTCACTTAAAAAATAAATGTATGCCAGAAAAAAAATGTTTCAACCGCAGAGACTTTGTTAAAACCAGTTTACAGGGCGGCATTGCAACTTCAGTTGCTATGACAGGATTTCCCACCATTTTACCTGCCTCTGTTTTTGGAAAAAATGCACCAAGTAATAAAATAAATATTGCGGCTATTGGGGTAGGCAGGATTTCACGGGATCACGATATGGCAGAAACGCTCAAGTATGATCACGCCCGAATTATGGCTGTTTGTGACCTTGACAGTAAAAGATTGGCTGATGGGAAAAAGTATGTAAATGATTATTATACCAAAAAAACCGGTAAGGTATATGATGGTGTAACTATGTATGGCGATCACCGTGAGTTGCTGTTAAATAAAGATATTGATGCAGTATTGATAAGTACGCCCGACCATTCGCATGCTTATTTAGGTATACATGCAGTAGAAGCGGGCAAAGATGTGTACCTGCAAAAACCAGCCTCATTAACAATTGCCGACGGACGGGCATTAAGTAATGCTGTACACCGAACCGGAAGAATTTTGCAAATAGGTAGCCAGCAAAGATCATCTACCCAATTTAGGTATGCAGCAGAGCTGGTACGAAATGGCAGAATTGGAACATTAAAAACAGTTTATGTTGGCCTTCCCGGTGACCCCGGTGGTGATGAAGAAGCTGAAATGCCTATACCTCCCAATCTTAATTATGATGCCTGGCTGGGTACAACCCCTTATAAATATTATACCGAAAAAAGAGTGCACCCTCAAAATGATTACAGCCGTCCCGGTTGGTTGCGGTGCGAACAGTTTGGAGCCGGCATGATAACGGGGTGGGGTGCCCACCATGTTGATTGTGCACATTGGGCAATGGATACTGAATATACCGGACCGGTTGAAGTTTGGGGCAGGGCCGATTTTCCGAAATCAGGGCTATGGAATGTGCATGGATTGTTTCAAACAGAGGGCCTTTACGCCAATGGGGTAAAAATGGTTATCAGTAATGAACTGCCTAATGGTATTAAGTTTGAAGGAACTGAGGGCTGGATATTTGTAACCCGTGGTAATTACAGGGCCAGTGCCAGCGACCCGGTTATAAGCAATGCCAATACAAAAGCATTAACGGCAAGTAATGATAAAATTATCACTTCGGTAATTGGTGAAAATGAAATTAATTTATACAGAAGTGAGGAGCAACATGGCAACTGGCTGGATTGTATCCGCAGCCGTAAACAACCCATTTCGCCTGTTGAGGTTGGCCACCGCTCCTGCTCTACCTGTTTAATTCATCATGTAGTAATGAAAGTAAAAAGAAAAGTTTACTGGGATCCGATGAACGAACGTTTTATTAATGATGATGAGGCTAACGGTATGTTGAACAGACCCCATCGTTACCCTTATGAAATAAAAGGATTGGTATAAAAAATAATTGATAGCTTGATGTTGGATGAAGGCAAAACACACTTAATAAATTTAATAAGACGTAATGCGTACTGCAATTTTTATATCTGGATGGTTGTTTACTATGTTTAACAGTTTTAGCCAGCAACCTGTGAAACTAATCACCCTTGACCCCGGTCATTTTCATGCCGCACTGGTTCAAAAAACAATGTACCCGCAGGTAGATCCTACTGTATATGTATATGCTAAAAAAGGGAATGACCTTGACCTGCACCTGGGAAGGATTAAAGCATATAATTCCAATTCGGCTATGCCTACCAGTTGGAATGAAGTTGCATATGAAGGTGATGATTACCTGCAAAAAATGCTGCGGGAAAAAAAGGGAAACGTAGTAGTATTGGCCGGAAATAATCAACTTAAAACCGATTATATTGTAAAGGCTGTTCAATCTGGATTTAATGTATTTGCAGATAAACCTATGGCCATTAATGAAAAGGGATTCCTCCAATTAAAGGAGGCATTTAAACTGGCTAAACAAAATAATTTATTGTTGTACGATATTATGACGGAGCGTTTTGAAATAACAACAATTTTGCAAAAGGAACTATCCATGCAAAAAGAGTTGTTTGGCTTATTACAAAAGGGAACCTTAGCAAAACCTGCCGTTACAAAAGAAAGCATACACCATTTTTACAAATATATTTCTGGTGCAGTATTAACCCGCCCAGCCTGGTTTCTTGATGTGGAACAGGAAGGAGAAGGCATAGTAGATGTTACCACTCACCTGGTTGATCTGGTGCAGTGGGAATGTTTTCCGGATGTGACGCTGGACTATTTAAAAGATATTAAAATGGACAATGCAAAAAGCTGGCCAACTGTTATAACAAAAGACCAGTTTACAGAGCTTACCAAAACGGCGGCTATCCCCAATTACCTTGATAAATACAGTGAGGATAAAAAAAATATCAGTGTTTTGTGTAATGGTGAAATTAATTATACCATTAAAGGCATACATGCAAAAGTATTTGTGCAATGGAATTACAAAGCCCCTGATGGCACAGGTGATACCCATTATTCTATAATGCGGGGCACCAAAGCCAACCTTATCATTCGCCAGGGTGCTGATCAGCAGTTTAAACCTGCTTTGTATATTGAAGCAGTTTCAAGTACTCCGGAATATGAATCATCAGTACAGAAAGTTATTAAAAAAATAAGCATCCAGTACCCTGGAGTTACTGTAAAAAAGAATGATAAAGGTTGGGAAGTAATGATACCCGAACCATTTAAAGAAGGACATGAATCACATTTTGCACGGGTAACCCAAAAATACCTTGATTATTTATTAAACCATAATATGCCTGCGTGGGAAGTGCCAAATATGCTGGCAAAATATTATACTACCACACAGGCAAAAAAATTGGCTGCTAAAAAATAAATGATATGAAATTAATCAGACAATTCGCAATACTAACACTTTTTTGTTTTTTAATTTTAGTTGGCAAAAATGCATCAGCGCAGATAAAACCAAATAATATAACCCCGGGAACTTACAGAACAATTTTTGAAATGCTTCGGGATGTACCAGGCCTTGAAGTAAAGACAAGCAATGATAAAAGCGGAGGTACCATTATTGTAAGGGGAACAGGCAGTTTAAAGAATCAAACTCCTCCTTTATTTGTAATTGATGGATCAATATACAATGGAGATATTACCAATATTAATCCACAGGATGTAGACGCTATCACCGTTTTAAAAGATGCTGCATCTACCAGTGCTTATGGTGTTCAGGGAGCTGCAGGTGTTATTCTCATTACCACCAAAAAAGGTGGAGTTGTACCTTCCAATGCAGTGGTATCTAATTACAACAAATCTGCTTATACCTATTTTATAGAACATAAAACCCCTTTAAAAGTAATTGGATTTAATGACGAAATATTATTTGAGGGTATAATTCAAAAACAGCGGGATAGTGTACTGGTTTTTATAAAGAAAAAGAAAGAGTTTTTGGTTCCGATTAAGAATATTAAAAAGGTTGAGATGATTACTAAATGATTTGTTATTTTTTAAATTCTAATCAGATAGTTTCCGATTTAATATAAACTACATCGTTTTCGTAAATTAATATTGCCATACAATTTACTTCCTGCAAAAAAAAACCAACTTCACTGTAAATAAAGCCTGCTATGCATTCAAACCATTTATATTCTTTTAGATATATTCTTACTTCAAATCAATATAATTATTCAAATCAATAAATCAATATCAATGAAAAAAGTCTTATTTCTGGGGTTTATGTTGTCATTAACTTTTTTGGTGGCCGATGCACAAAAAAAGGGAGAACAATGGGAAAATTTATTCAATGGTAAAGATCTTAAAGGTTTTAAACAACTGAATGGGAAAGCCAAATATGTAGTAGAGAATGGAGAGATTGTTGGTACAACTGTATTGAACGAGCCTAATACTTTTCTGGCAACAGAAAAAGAATATGGTGATTTTATTTTTGAAGTAGACTTTAAAGTGAATGATCAGATGAATTCGGGAGTTCAGTTCCGTAGCGAGATTAAAGATGCCAACGATCAATGTAAGGTGAATGACAAGAAGACGCCTGAAAGAGTACATGGTTATCAAATGGAGATTGACCCATCTGATCGTGGATGGAGTGGCGGCATTTATGATGAGGCAAGGCGGGGTTGGTTATATTCCATGGAAAATAATCCGGCTGCCAAAACCGCTTTTAAGCATGACCAATGGAACCATTACCGGATAGAGTGTATTGGTAATAGTATCCGCACCTGGGTAAATGGTATTGCCTGTGCGCACCTTATTGATGATATGACGCCAAAGGGTTTTATAGCTTTGCAGGTGCATGCCATCAACGATGCAAAAAATGTGGGCGAAGAGATACGTTGGAAAAATGTACGCATACAAACAAAAAATTTGAAACCCAGTGCCGATGATGATGTATATGTGGTAAATACACTCATAAATAATATATCTCCTGATGAAAAAAGATTGGGTGTGCGGCTTTTGTGGGATGGCAAAACAACTACCGGATGGAGAGGTGCCAATAAAGATCATTTCCCTGATAATACCTGGTATATCAGTGACGGCACTTTGAATGTTACGAAAGGAAGTAATGCAGAATCGCAAAATGGTGGTGATATTGTAACTGATGAAGAATTCAGTGCATTTGATCTTCAGTTTGAATTTCAATTATCTGATACTGCTAATTCGGGTGTAAAATATTTTGTAACGGAAAAAGAAAAAACATCGGGTTCGGCAATTGGTTTAGAATACCAGGTATTGGATGATGATAAACATCCCGATGCCAAACTGGGCTCAATTGGCAACCGGAAACTGGCCTCTCTCTATGACCTGATTCCTGCTAAAAAGAATGGCAGGGAGAAGATACCCATTGGGGAATGGAACCGTGGAAGGATTGTAGTATTTCCTGATGGCCGTGTGGAGCATTGGATCAATGGCTGGAAAGTAGTGGAATACCAACGGGGAACACAGTATTTTTATGCATTGGTGGCTAAAAGTAAATTTGAAAAAAATTCTAATTTCGGCATGGCCCCTAAAGGCCATATCTTACTACAGGAACACGGCACTCATGTTGCCTATAGAAGTATTAAAATAAGGGAATTAAAATAATTTTTCACCACACTAATAATTTTAAAAATGTCAAAAACAAGACGGGATTTTATCAAACAATCCGCAAAAGTGGCAGCAGGTACTTATATTGCTTCACTGGGTTTTAGTGCAAAAAGTTACGCCAATATTATTGGTGCCAATGATCGGGTAAGAGTAGGCGTTATTGGTTTTTCAGACAGGCACCGGAGTTCCCATATTCCGCCATTTATGAAATTTTACAAAGAAATGAATTTTGATATTGTTGCTGTTTCAGACCTTTGGAAAAAGCGTAGAGATGAGGGCGCTGCATTCCTCAAAAACCAAATGGGGCACGATATAAATGCCTACCGGAACAATGAGGAATTATATGCTTCTAAAACGGTGGATGCTGTATTTATCAGCACTGCAGATTTTCAACATGCACTGCATACTATTGAAGCCGTTAATGCTGGCTGTGATGTGTATTGTGAAAAACCTTTTGCAGAAACTATGGAAGATAACCGGGCTGCTTTAAAAGCAGTTAAAGCTTCCAAAAGTATTGTTCAGATAGGATCACAACGCAGAAGTGGCCCTAATTATACTGCAGCAGCTGAATTTATTCAACAGGGAAAATTTGGCCCCATCACCATGGTTGAATTAAACTGGAATGTAAACCAACCAGGCCGTTGGAGAAGGCCCGAACTTGTTGCCCAGTGTAAAGAAGAGGATCTTGATTGGAAAAGATTTTTGCTAAACCGCCCTTATGAAAATTTTGATCCCAGAAAATATCTGGAATACCGGTTATTCTGGCCTTATTCATCCGGTATGCCGGGCCAATGGATGAGCCACCAGATAGATACGGTACATTGGTTCTCAGGCTTGCAACATCCAAGAAGCGTAACAGCTAACGGAGGCGTATACATGTGGAAAGATGGCAGAAGAAACTGGGATACTACCACTGCGGTTTTTGAATATGGCCCGTCCAATGACCCCACTACCGGTTTTCAGGTGGTATTTATGTCGAGGATGCATAATGGTGATGAAAACCCAAGCGAAATTTATTATTCCAATGGAGGCGAATTGAACCTGATCACCAATAAAGTTTCACCAAAAGGCGGGTTAAGGGAAAGAGCAGCTTCTGCCATGAATATGAAGCCGAATCTTTTACCCGAAGTAAACCTGAGTGACATTGCGATTAAAGTAGAAGCAGGTGCCAATACCGGTGGCGATGCATTGACTACTGCACATGTTCGTAACTGGATGGAGTGTATCCGTAGCAGGAAGCAACCCAATGCACCAGTTGAAGCAGGATATAGTCATTCTATCGCTACTATTATGACAAATGCAGCTGCTCGTACCGGAGCAAAGGTAACTTTTGATGAAAAAACACAGGAGGTAATGGCAAATGGAAAAATATTTAAGTATTAAAAATAGCACTTTGATGCCGCCGGTTTTTTTTGATAATCAGGTAAACCAAATTAACGCATAAATTAAGTTAACAGGTATGAAAGAACGCCAATCAAACCGCCGAAATTTTATTAAGCTAACGGCTGCCGCAACGGGCGTAACGCTATTGTCGGGTTTTTCTAATAAAGCAATTGCCGGATTGCCAGAGAAATCATTGGACGAAAAACCGGCACCTATCAGAATAAGGTTTGCTGTAATTAATATCAACCACGCCCATATTAACTCAATGACGGAGGCAGTTAAAAGAGGTGGCGGCGAATTGGTTTCCCTATATGCAAAAGAACCGGACCTGGTAGCCGCTTTCATCAAACAATTTCCGGAAGTAAAGCTGGCAGCAAGTGAAAAAGAAATACTGGAAGACAACTCAATACAACTTATCCTCAGTTCGGGTATTCCGGATGAAAGGGCCCCCTTGGGTATTCGTGTTATGAAACATGGCAAGGATTATATGGTGGATAAGCCGGGAATCATTTCGCTTGAACAACTGGCAGAAGTACGCAAGGTTCAAAAAGAAACCAAACGCATTTACTCCATCATGTATAGCGAAAGGTTTGAAAACAAGGCAACGGTAAAAGCGGGGGAGTTAGTAAAAGCCGGAGCCATTGGCAAAGTAATTCAAACTATTGGGCTGGGGCCACACCGGATGAATCCAAAATCAAGGCCCGAATGGTTCTTTGATAAAAAAAGATATGGAGGCATTATCACGGATATTGGCTCTCATCAATTTGACCAGTACTTGTTTTTTACCGGCACTACCAAAGCAGATATAGTTGCTTCACAAACAGGTAATACTTATTTTCCTCAATATCCAAAATTTGAAGATTTTGGTGATGTGATGATAAATGGGAATGGTGGCATGGGTTATATCAGGGTGGATTGGTTTACACCCGATGGATTAGGCTCCTGGGGAGATGGGCGGCTTACAATTTTAGGAACAGATGGCTTCATTGAAATACGTAAGAATATTGATATCGCCTCGGGCCATTCGGGCGGTAACCACCTGTACCTGGTTGATAAAAAAGAAACCCGATATATTGATTGTAATAAAGAACCACTTCCATTTGGCCAACTTTTTGTAGATGATGTGATTAACCGTACAGAAACTGCCATGCCGCAAGCGCATTGTTTTCTGGCAACGGAGTTGGCGCTTAAAGCCCAGAAATATGCAAAAGTTATCCCGCAACAAAAATTATAAAAACCGTTTACCTATAAATAAGATTGGCATTAATTGCTTTATCTGCATTTAGAAAATATCTTTTTTTGCACACTCCCATATATTAAATTGCCTAATAGGAAAATGAAGAAATTTCTTATAATTTTTTACATATGAACGTTTAACTACTTGTAAAAACAAGGCAAATAAAATATCCTGAACCTTCAATTTTAAGAAGAAATTTTTATTTACGAAAACGTTTTCGTAAATTTTACTTTATTTTATACATTAATGGAGGTATGAGAGAATACTTTAAAAACTAAATAAGCAGCAGAACAAGTATTATGAATCTTAAACAACTAGCCAAAGAACTGAATTTGTCTATTTCATCTGTTTCAAAAGCATTAAGGGACAGTCATGAAATTAGCGAAACCACAAAGAAGTTAGTTTTAGCCAAAGCAAAGGAGTTGAACTACCAGGTTAATCCTTTTGCAAGTAGTTTAAGAAAACAAAGAAGCAGAACCATTGCGGTTGTTATTCCGGAAATAACTTATAATTTTTTTGTGCAGGCCATTAACGGCATCGAATCTATTGCACAGGAAAAGGGGTATCATGTACTAATTTACATCTCGCATGAAGATATGGAGAATGAAATAGCCATTACCAGACTTTTGCAAAGTGGCAGGGTAGATGGCATTTTGATGTCTTTATCCAGCCAAACGGATAACACAACTCATTTAGAAGAATTAACAGAAAAAAATATTCCGCTTGTTTTTTTTGACCGGGTAGCTGAAAATATAAATGCTCCAAAAGTAATTACAGATGATTTTAATAATGGCATAATGGCTACTGAACATTTGATTGAAAAAGGATGCAAGCGAATTGCTTTTCTTTCTTTTTCCGCTAATCTTTCAATAATTAATAATAGAATGGCAGGATATGTGGAGGCACTTAAAAAAAATGGAATAAATTTCAATAGTAATTTAATTATTCAATGTAATAATGATGATAAAAATAACAGGTTGCAAATAAAAAAATTATTAAAAGGAAAATACAGGCCCGATGGTTTTTTTGCTTCAGTAGAAAAGCTTGCCCTATCCTTATATGAAATATGCGCCGAAGCTAAATTAAATATTCCCCGTGATATTAAAATAATCAGCTTTTCCAACCTGCAAACGGCACCCCTTTTAAATCCATCATTAACCACAATAACTTTACCCGCCTTTGAAATGGGGCGTGAGGCAGCTTCCATACTTTTTAAGCTGATTGAAAAAAAAGGAATCAATGCTATACCTGATAAAACAGTTTTAAAATCAGCCTTAATGGAAAGAAATTCTACAAAGGGGAAGCGGAAAAGCAAATAAAATAAACTATAGATTTTATTCAAACCAAATCAAGCAGTAAAACACCAATTAGTCCCAATATTGAAATCAAGGTTTCCATTACAGTCCACGATAAAAAGGTTTGCTTCAGGGTAAGTTTAAAAAATTCTTTAAACATCCAAAAACCTGAATCATTAATATGTGAACCAAAAACACTTCCTGCACCTACTGCCAAAACCATTAACTCCGGCGATACCACACCGGACATAACTAATGGGGAAACGATCCCCGCAGCGGTGATACCGGCAACAGTTGCAGATCCAATAGCAACTCTAAGTAATGCTGTAATCACCCAACCAAATATCAATGGTGGCATTTGCCATTTTGTACTAAAGGAAGCAATGTAATTTCCTGTGCCGCTGTCAATCAACACCTGTTTAAAAATTCCGCCTGCGGTAATAATCAATAATATCATGGCAATGCCTGAAATAGCTTCACCTAACCATTTCATTACTGTTTCCATTTTGTGGCCATTGCGTATCCCAAAAAAATAAATTGCGGCAATAACAGCAATCAGTAAGGCGATAGTGGAGTCCCCGATAAAAAGAATTGTAGTTTTTAAAATGGATGAATTTTTTAAAAAATTATTTGCCAAAACAGAAAGGGTGATCAGAAATACCGGCAATAAAGCAATCATGAAACTTGGAAATATTGCCGGTAATTTTTTTTCAGATGAAATTTGTTCAGATGAAAAAAGGGAACTTGTGTCAGTTTTAATTCTTTGTAATATTCTTCCAAGAAATGGCCCGGCTATAATAACTGTTGGTATAGCAATAATGATTCCATAAATAAGAACCAACCCCATATCAGCATGAAATGCATTTACCAAAACAACCGGACCGGGATGTGGCGGAAGAAAACAATGCGTGGTACTGAGTGCAGCAGCCATTGGTATTACAATATACAATAATGGCAATCCCGTTTTTCTTGCCAGGGTAAAAACCAATGGCACAAGAATGATAAATCCTGCATTATAATAAAGTGGTATGCCAATTAAAAAACCAGTTAGCAAAACAGCCCATTGAATATTTTTTAGGCCAAAACTTTTTATAAGTGTTGTTGATATTTGTTCTGCAGCTCCGCTTATTTCTAAAATTTTTCCCAGGATGGCTCCAAGACAAATGATTAACGCCAGTCCGCCCAGGGTGCTGCTTACTCCTTTTTCCAGGGTCTTTACCAAATCCTCCGGGTGAATGCCCAAACACAATCCCGTAAGAATAGCAACAAAGAGGAGTGATATAAACGGACTTACTTTTTTTACAGAAAGGAATAC
>JAYUTC010000173.1:0-12129 GCA_043755395.1 Ferruginibacter sp. | reverse complement strand
GTAAAACTTTCCCCGGCAAAAATTACCACTCCAATTCTGTCATTTGCCCTTTTATTTACAAAATTAGCTGCAACATTTTTTGCTGCTTCCAGTCGGTTAGGCTGTAAATCCTGTGCGGTCATACTTCCACTTACATCAATGCATAAAATAATATCCACACCTTCTCCTTCTGCAAGTTGTAAATCATTTTTTGTTTGTGGTTTTGCCAATGCAATAATGATGCAACTTAATGCCAATAGCCTAAGCAAATAAAGTAAGTGGCGAAAGGTGTTTTTCCATGATGATAAACCCAGGGCAGATGCATCAGAAATAATTATTGAACCCTGCTGTGCCTTATTTTTAATTAAGTGCCAAAAAATTAAAACTGGCAACAGTGCAAACAATGCAAAAAACCATGGCTGGCCAAATGTTATATCGTCAAAATAATTGAAGAACATTCTTATTTATGATTAGTAGTTGAATGATGGATAAAATTTATTGTTTCTTTTATTTTAGTCAGGCATTCTTCACTTTCTGCAGATGCAGGTATATATTTTGCAAATTTTACTGCATCACCACAGCGAAGTGCAGTTGCAGTATTTGTAATAATATCTTTTGATAATTTATTCTCAGATAAATGAACTAACACATCGCCGGATGTTTTATTCATTATACTAAATTGTTGTTTTCGGGTGATATACAACTGAAATATTTCAGAAATTTTAACATGATACTGCTTTAATTCATCCGGATTTTTTAGATTGAACTCCTTAAGTTTTTCCATTAATTGTATCGCCTCATCATATGGAGAAAGCTTATTACTGAATTCTGATTTCGCCTTTTTCTTTCTTATTTTTTTTAAGACTGATATAATAACTACTATTACCAAAAATATTAGTGCACTTCTGATTAAAATATTCCAATAGTTTGGCTTAACATTTACTTCCATTATTGGCTTAATATCCCTTAATCGATTAGTACTATCGGCCGGGGCATAAGCAACATTAATTTCAAAAGAATCTGTTTTAAGTTTGTAAACAGGCTGTTGACTGGTTCCTTCAATTTTATATTCAAAAGCTGGTAACATCCATTTTCCTGAATCAAAACTTGTGAAAATAATTGTTTGCTCAAGTATGGTTAGCCCTTTTTCTGCAATAGTATCAATTTTTCCTTTTTCAATTATTTCAAAATGTAATAATGAATCAGGTAATATCAATCCTTTAAATGTAAACCCCTGCAAAGGAATACTGGCAGAAGTTTTAAGTTTAAATTGTTGACCAATTAAAATATCACTTTTATCAATAAATGTTTTTACAGAAGGTGTTTGCGAAAACGCAGAAAAGAAAAAGAAAGCAAAAGAAAAGCTTAACAAAGTTTTATATGTACTGTATCTAATGTTCATTCCGTCCTAAATTCTCCTCATTCTGGTGAAGACATACATTTAATTTCGTTTAATAAAAAACTGCTGCAATATTTTTACATAATCATCATCAGTACGCACATGCAACAGTTCAGCACCTGCTTTTCTAAAATAGGTTTTACAAATTTCGCTTTGCTGCATAAAATGCTGTTGGTAATTGTACCGTACTAATGCATTACTGCTGTCAACCCACTGTATCTTTTCACTTTCTGCATCCTGCACCTGCAGCATACCGGCATCCGGTAATTGCATATCCATTTTATCATACACTCTTATCCCAATAACATCATGTTTATTAGCAATTACTTTAAGGTCGTTTTCGTAACCGGTTGCCAGGAAATCGCTCAATAAAAAAGCAATGCTTTTTTGTTTTACTGAAGTGGTAAAATATTTTATAGCGGCATCCAGATTGGTTCCCTTTTTTGTAGCTTCAACTGTTAATAATTCCCTTACAATATACATTGCATGTTGCCGGCCTTTTTTGGGAGCTATATATTTTTCAATCTTATTACTAAAAAAAATAACCCCTACTTTATCGTTATTACTTACCGCACTAAAAGTAAGCACGGCAGCCATTTCTACTATTAAGTCTTTTTTTTGCCTTGCAACCGTACCAAATAAATTACTGGCACTGGTATCAATCAAAAGCATTACAGTAAGTTCTCTTTCTTCTTCAAAAACCTTTGTAAAGGGATGGCTGAATCTTGCACTTACATTCCAATCAATAAATCTAACATCATCACCCGCATAATATTCTCTTACTTCCCTAAAACTCATACCCTTGCCCTTAAAAGCAGAATGATATTCACCCGTAAATAAATGCGTAGTGATTTTTTTGCTCTTAATTTCAAGCTCCCTTACTTTTTTTTGTATTTCTTCTGTTGTTAACATCATTTTTTTTATGGAACATTTACAACACGAAGAATTTCGCTAATTATCTGTTCCACATTTACATTCTCAGCTTCAGCTTCATAAGTTAATCCAATACGGTGACGCAACACATCTTTACAAATACTTCTAACGTCCTCAGGAATTACATATCCGCGTTTATTTAAAAAAGCATAGGCTTTGGCAGCCAATGCCAGGTTTATACTAGCTCTCGGACTACCACCAAAACCAATTAATGGTTTTAGTTTGGGCAAATTATATTTATCAGGATATCGCGTTGCAAAAACAATATCCAGAATATAGTTTTCTACTTTCTCATCTAAATAAACCTGTCTTACCAATTCTTTTGCAGTTAAAATTTCGCTGGTGGAAGCAACAGGATTTACGGTTTGAAAACTTAGTCCTAATGTATTCTGCCGTACTATTAATTGTTCCTCAGCTTTTGAAGGATAATCTATAACTACTTTTAACATAAACCTGTCCACCTGTGCTTCGGGTAAAGGATAGGTTCCTTCCTGTTCAATGGGATTCTGCGTTGCCAAAACTAAAAACGGTTCAGGCAATTTATAGGTAGTATCACCAATGGTTACTTGTCTTTCCTGCATCGCTTCTAACAATGCACTTTGTACTTTTGCCGGAGCTCTGTTTATTTCATCTGCTAAAATAAAATTAGAAAATATAGGACCTTTACGAACCATGAATTCGTTTTTAGACTGGTTGTAAATCATGGTGCCCACTACATCGGCAGGCAACAAATCGGGTGTAAACTGTATACGGCTAAAATTAGCATGTATTGTTTGCGACAGCGATTTAATTGCTAAAGTTTTTGCCAGACCAGGCACACCTTCCAGCAACACATGTCCATTACTTAAAAGGCCAATCAGCAGTCTTTCTATCATTCCATGCTGACCCACAATTACTTTACTTAGTTCATCATTAATTTTTGTAACAAATCCGGCTGCATGATTTATTTTTTCATTCAGTAACCGGATGTCTTCGGCAGTTTGTAACATATTTTATTTTTTGCCCCCTTCACCCTCGCCTGCTTGCGAAGAAAATTATTAAGGAGAAGATGATATACTTTTATTTTTTTGATTCCCGTTTTTGTCCTTTGTTCATCATTATTTGTAAGAATTCTTTGAAATTTTCTCTAAATCCATTTTTAATTATGTTTTGGCAATGTTTGCAATATTTTTCTCCTTTTCACCCTCACTTGTGGAGAATTTGAGGCATTAAGTGATGCAATTTACAAACTCTCTCTTAACAAAAATTTTGCCATCTTGATGAATGGGGTAAAAATCTGTTAAAATGAGTTTATCTTTAATTAAAACATTTTATGACCGATCAACAATTAATTACTACTTCAAACTTATTGGAAGGATATCGCATTACCAAACATTTAGGTATAGTTAGAGGTATTACAGTTCGCAGCCGAAGCATTTTTGGAAATATCGCAGGAGGATTTCAAACCCTTATGGGGGGGAAGATTTCCATTTATGTGGAGTTGTGTGAAAAAACAAGAGAAGAAGCATTTCAGCTAATGATACAACATGCCAATGAACGTGGTGCCAATGCTATTATAAACATGAGGTATGATGCTAATGAAGTAATGAATGGTGTTACAGAAGTACTGGCTTATGGAACGGCTGTTACGGTGGAGAAAATTTAAGATAGATATTTCCCTACAATCGGGACCCGCCTTCCTACACCAAAAGCCTTTGGCGAAATGCGTATGATAGGACAAAACTGATTACGTTTATATTCATTAATATTTACCATTTTCAAAACCCTGTCTACTAATGCTGCATCAAAACCCTGAGCTTTAATTTCATTGGGGCCCTTTGTTCTTTCAATATATTGATATAATATTTTATCAAGAGTATTGTAATCGGGTAATGAGTCGGAATCTTTTTGTCCCGGCCTTAATTCTGCACTCGGCGCTTTTGTAATAATATTATTTGGAATAATTTCGACGTAATGGTTGATGTATTTTGCCAAAGCATACACCTGCATTTTATAACAATCACCCAGTACACCCAATCCCCCCGCCATATCCCCATACAAAGTACCATAACCTGTAGCCAGTTCGCTTTTGTTAGATGTATTGAGTAGGATATATCCAAATTTATTAGCAATGGCCATTAATAAATTTCCCCTTGTACGGCTTTGAATATTTTCTTCGGCAATACTAAAAGGCAGGTCTTTAAAAATGGGTTTCAGTTCATTCAAAAAACTATCATAGATATTTTTTATGGGTAAAATATTATAAGGATTTTGTAAATTCAAACTCAATTGTTCTGCATCATAAACAGAATGTGATGTTGAATATTCTGAAGGCATTAAAACTGCTCTTACGTTTTCTTTTCCCAGGGCTTCACAAGCCAATACAAGTGTTACAGCACTATCAATTCCACCGCTGCTGCCTAATATTGCTTTTGAAAAACCCATTTTGGCAAAATAATCTTTAATACCCATTACAATGGCATCATACACCTGAGCAATATTTAAGTTCTCGTCAAACTCCGTTGGGTTTAACTCTATATCCCGTACACGGCTTGCAGGTTCAATTACTGGTGAATCAATGGTGCCATCATCATTTAAAATAAAAGATTGTAAGGAAGATTGAAATGATGGCAATCTGCCACATAGATTAGCATTTTTATCAAATACCAGAGAAGCACCATCAAAAACAACTTCAGTTTGACTTCCTACAGCATTACAATAAAACAAAGGCAATTTATATTTTGTTACATTGGCTTTAATAGTGGCTTTGCGGTCTTCATCATGCGTATAATCAAAAGGCGATGCCGATAAATTAAGTATTACATCGGGCTTCTGTTTCATTAATTCGTCCATTGGACATTTGCGGTACATTGGATTATCCCCCAGGTTCCAGATATCTTCACAGATTGTTACTGCCAGTTTTTTACCCTTAAACGTTACCACTTTCCAATCATATGCCGGTTCAAAATAACGGTACTCATCAAATACATCATAATTTGGTAAGCATGTTTTATGTGTAATCGCTTTAACTTCATCTTCATATAAAAAATAAGCTGCGTTAAATAAATTTTTACCTTCCCTTACCGGGTTTTTGTCCGGCGCACCCACTAACACTCCAATTGTATCTGCATATTGCTTTATTTCGTCAATGGCTTTGTAACATTTTGCAATAAAATCATCAAATTCTAAAAAGTCTTTAGGGGCATAGCCGCAAATACTTAGTTCACTAAAAATAATTAAATCGCCACCTTGCTTTTTAGCTTCTTCAATAGCACAAATAATCTTTTGTGTATTGCTTTCAAAATTGCCGATGTGATAGTTTTGCTGAGCTAAAAATATTTTCATAACTAAACCCTCAAAGGGACTTAACTTTATGTTTATAAATTACTTAATTAATTTTGTAAAGTTAAATGTTTAAAATGAAGCAACCACTCATTATAATAACATGCATATTTATATTATTTTCCTGCAACAATGGCGAAAAAACGCCTGATGTATCTAAAATTAAAATAAACTTAAAAACACAGCGCTTTGAAAAAGATTTATTTACGCTTGATACCATAAATTTTCCGGTTCATCTGGAGCAGTTAATTGCAAAATACCCATCATTTGGCGAAAATTTTTTATCAACAATTTTAGGCGCCGATCCAAAATGGACTAATGATAGTGTTGCCTCATATGTAAAAGGTTTTATAAATGCCTATAAAAATGTTTATGATAGCAGTGAGCTAATGTTTAAAGAATTTTATACGTATGAAACTGAAATAAAAAAAGGATTGCAGTTTGTAAAAAACTATTTTCCTAATTACAAACTGCCTGAAAAAATTATTACTTATATCGGTCCAATTGATGGTTTTGGAGATATTTTGTCCGACGATGCTTTAATTGTAGGGTTACACCTTCATTTAGGAAAAAATTATCCGTTGTATAAATCAGAATTGGTGCAACAAACATATCCAGCTTATATAAGCAACCATTTTGAACCTGACTTTATAGCAGTAAACAGTATTAAAAACATTGTTTTGGATTTATTTCCTGAAAAAATGGAAGATAAATCTTTAGTGCAGCAAATGGTTGAAAAAGGAAAACGTTTATATGTAATTAGTAAGTTATTACCATATACAGATGAATACAAATTGATTAGTTACACAAATGAGCAACTTAAAGACTCCTACAATCATGAAAAAAATATTTGGAATTTGTTTGTACAAAACAATTTACTGCAAACAATTGACATTAATGTAATCAAAAATTATATAGGAGAATCACCAAAAACACAAGAACTGGGAGAAGCATCACCCGGAAATATTGGTTCATTTGCAGGCTGGCAAATTGTAAAAAAATATATGAGGCAAAATTCAAAAATAAGTCTGGAAAAATTAATGGCCACAGATAATGACATTATTTTTCAGGATGCAAAATATAAACCCTGATATTTCTATTATGATAAATGGTTAAAATTTGCAGCCTGCACCTACATTTAAAATTACATTTAAAACATTTTTAATAACCCTTTTAATTTAGTTTAAAGGGAGTACTCATTTGAAAGGAAGGAATAATAACATTAAAAGTTTTTTTATTGTTGATATTTTCCATAAGATAAGTACCGTGCATTTTACCTATTTCAGTTTTAAGATTACACCCGCTTATATATTGATAAAATTCCCCGGGATTAATCTGTGGCTGCACACCAATAACACCCTCTCCTTCTACTTGCCGTAAACTACCACTACTGTCATAAATATACCAATGGCGGCTTAACAATTTTATAGGAAAAAGATTATTGTTTTCAATGGTTATTTTATAAGCAAACATAAACTCATTGTTTACCGGGTTGCTGTAATCCGGCTGATAGTATGTTTCCACACTTATTTTAACCCCTTCAGATATTTCAGAAACCATTTATTGTATTTACTGTAAAAATATGAATAAAATTCTCCTTTTAATGTAATTTAGACCTGGTACTAAAATAATTTATATGTCCCAAAAAATACATAAATACAGCAATGGTGAAGTTACAGTAGTTTGGAAACCTGATGTTTGTATTCATTCTGCCATTTGCTTTAGAGGTTTGGAAGATGTATTTGACCCAAGGCGGAAACCATGGATTGATTTAAATAAAGGTGAAACAAAAAAAATAATTGAACAGGTAAAAAAATGTCCTAGCGGAGCATTAAGTATTAATTCTAATTTAATGGATTTAAATTTATAACACAACATGCTTTCTCTGCTATATTCTCTTTGCAGATGAATACCCATTTTTCAGCAACCATTGCAGTACTTTATCTCTGTTGTCCCCCTGCACAATTATTTCACCTTCTTTTACCGAGCCGCCTGTACCACAAAAGGCTTTTAGTTTTTTGCCTAATTCTTCCCTATCGGTTTGTTTACCCACAAAACCTTCAACTAAAGTAACCACTTTCCCTGCCCTTTTTTTTTTATCCAGGGTTATCTTTAATTTTTGCTCAGATGATAAAAAAGTATCCGCTTCAGTATTTTCTTTTTCTTCCAATTTAAAATCAGGATTGGTTGAATAAACTAATCCACCCAGAGAATTAAAACCACTTTTCTTTTTATTCATATTTATTAAATAATTTTTGCTTTCAAACTTAAATCTAAACTTTTTGCCTGGTGAATAACAGCACCGCTACTGATAAAATCTACCCCGGTAGCAGCATATATTTCAATATTATCTAAATTAATACCCCCGCTGGCTTCCGTTTCATATTTGCCATCAATTAATTTTAAAGCCTCAACGAGTAATTCAGGTGTAAAATTATCAAGCATTATTCTGTTTATTTTTCCTGTGGCTATAACTTTTTTTACATCATTAATTGTTCTTGTTTCAACTTCAATTTTTAATCCTGTTTTTTTTTTCTGTACATAATTGTATGCCTTTTCTATTGCTATTTCAATACCACCGCAGTAATCTATATGGTTATCTTTAAGCATAATCATATCAAACAAACCAAAGCGGTGGTTTACACCTCCACCAATTTTTACAGCTTCTTTTTCAAGTAGTCTAAAATTGGGTGTAGTTTTTCTGGTGTCTAACAATTTGGTTTTATACCCATTTAGTTTATCTGCATACTGCCTGGTTAGTGTTGCAATACCACTCATTCTTTGCATACAGTTAAGCACCAATCGTTCGCATTGCAAAATAGTATGCACTTTTGCCTCAACCTCAAAGGCAATCTCCCCAAAATGAATGATTTCACCATCTTTTTTAAAAGTAGTAAAAACAATATCTGGTTGCATGTATTGGAAAATTTTTTCAGCCACAGCTACTCCTGCTAAAATACCTTCCTGTTTAATTAATAAAACAGCTTTCCCATTTACCTTTTCATCAATACAGCAAAGTGTGGAATGATCCCCGTCACCAATATCTTCCTGTAAACCCCTTTTTATGAGCAATGTTATCTGTTCTTTGTAATTCATAGTTACAAAGCTAAGAAAGAACGGAAATAGAAAACCCCGAAATAATTCGGGGCTGATATAATTTTTAGAAAAAATCTACTTGTTTTCAAACCTTATTTCCTGTAAAAGCTGCTTGTCATTTTTTTGTTTCATAAAAACCGTGGTTCTAAAAGATCCATTTTTTGTAATTAAATTACCGATACAATATTGAGAACCTGCATTCTCACCTTTATGAATTACTTCAAAAAATTTTACCCCGTTTGTAGTAAAAAAATCTTTTAGCACCATTTCTGCCTGACTTTTACTGTAGTTGTTACTTTTGTCAGGCATTGCTATTTCCACTGTTTTATCAAAATAACGTGCTATAAGTGCAGCATCTCCGTTTTTCAATCCATTTACCACTTCATCAATACTTATAAAAAAAGTATAGGATGTTAAAAAAACAGTGGTTACTAAGAGGGTAAAAAATCTTTTCATTAAAGGTATTTTAATTCATATAAATTTTTGCTAAAACTGTGCCAACCTGTGTTAAAACAGTAGGTGATAGTGAAATTTTTTAGTTTTTTCCTGCAAATACAGGGTAATTGGTTGCAAATATTTTAGTTTTACGTTATGGAAAATAAGAAAGTTATTTTAATTATCATGGATGGATGGGGGCTTGGCAAGGTAAAAAGTAGTGATGCTATCCAACATGCTAAAACACCTTTTGTTAGTTCTCTTTATACTAAATATCCTAACACCACTTTAGTTACATGCGGTGAGGATGTTGGCCTGCCGGAAGGCCAAATGGGAAATAGTGAAGTGGGTCACCTGAATTTGGGCGCTGGCCGTATTGTGTACCAGGAACTACAACGTATTAATGTTGCCATAAAAACCGGTGAATTTGCCAGCAATCCAATACTGCTTGCTGCAATTGATTTTGCCAAACAGCAAAATAAACCTTTGCATTTGATGGGGTTGGTAAGCGATGGTGGTGTACACGCTCATACCAGCCATTTAAAGGCCTTAACTACTCTTTGTGCTCAAAAAGGTTTAACTAATGTTTTAATACATGCTTTTACCGATGGCAGAGATACCGACCCAAAAAGTGGCCATGCTTTTTTAACTGATTTACAAAGTCATTTAAATAAAACAACAGGGGAAATTGCAACCATTATCGGAAGGTATTATGCCATGGACAGGGATAAACGCTGGGAAAGAGTAAAGCTTGCCTATGATGCTGTAGTAAAAGGTATGGGCAAAATAGCCGACAATGTTTTAGAAGCGGTAAAAGAATCGTACAATGAAAACATAACGGATGAATTTATAAAACCCATTATCAATGCTAAAATAGAAAATACTAAAATAAATAATGGAGATGCGGTCATTTGTTTTAATTTCAGAACCGACCGTTGCAGGGAAATTACAGAAGTACTTACCCAGAAAGATTTTACAGATTTTGGCATGCAGAAATTGGATTTACATTATACTACCATGACACAGTATGACCATAGTTTTAAAAATGTAAATGTTATTTTTGAAACAGATGATTTAAAAAATACACTGGGAGAAATTTTGCAACAAAATAATAAAACACAAATACGCATTGCAGAAACAGAAAAATATCCTCATGTAAGTTTCTTTTTTAGTGGTGGAAGGGAAAAAGAATTTAATGGAGAAAGGCGAATTATGATTTCATCACCAAAAGTTGCCACTTACGATTTACAACCACAAATGAGTGCTTACGAAGTAACAGATGCAATTGTAAAAGAGATAGAAAATAATCCAACTGATTTTATTTGCCTCAACTTTGCTAACGCAGATATGGTTGGCCATACGGGCGTGTGGAACGCTGTAATTAAAGCTGTGGAAACTGTGGATGCCTGTGTAGAAAAAGTAGTTAATGCTGCATTAAAACAAGATTATACAGTTTTTATTTTAGCAGATCATGGTAATGCAGATTATGAAATAAACGAAGATGGCACCCCTAATACAGCACATACTTTAAACCTTGTACCCTTATTTATTTTAGATAACAAATGGAAGGGAACAATTAAAAACGGTAAATTGGGGGATATTGCACCAACCATATTAACTATGATGCATTTACCAATACCAAAAGAAATGAGCGGAGAAATTTTAATTAACCCTTAATATCAACCAAAGATGAAGATGTTTTTAAAAAGATTATTCCTGCTACTATTACTGGCATTTATTATAATTCAGTTTTTTAGGCCGGCAAAGAATATATCAAAGGACATAAGTCCAAATGATATTTCTACAAAATATACTATACCGGCCGATGTACAAACTATACTAAAAACAAGTTGTTATGATTGCCATAGTAATAACACCAACTATCCATGGTATAATAACATTCAGCCTGTAGCCTGGTGGCTTGATGACCATGTAAAAGAAGGAAAGAAAGAATTAAATTTTTCTGAATTTGCATCTTACAGAATTGGGCGGCAATATAAAAAACTGGAAGAAATCAATAAACAGGTTAAAGAAAGTGAAATGCCTCTTGAATCTTACACTTTTATACATAGTGATGCTAAATTAAGTGATCAACAAAAATTAAGCATCGCAAACTGGGTTACTGCTTTAAGAGACAGTATAAAAGCTCAATACCCGGCAGATAGTTTAAAACGTCAGCAAAGGCCTCAACAACAACCTGTAAAATAATTTTATTACATTTGTACTATGTTTATTAAGCCAAAAAAAATATGGGTATTGGTTCTGCTGCTTGTTGTAGCATCTCCTTTATTGCTGTTTACTGGCTTTTTGATAAAGCAAAAAAATATTCAGCATAATATGAATGAGCAGTTAGAAAAAGTATCACTGCTTACCATCAACACAAACATTGCGGATATAAAATGGATAAAAAAAGGCAAAGAAGTGGAGATTGATGGAAGATTATTTGATGTAAAAAAATTCCATATCACCGGCAGCCAAATCATGTTAACCGGTTTGTATGATGAGGATGAATACCAGTTAAAAAAAGAATTTACTGGTTTAATGAAAGAAAAAAAAGATGGTACAACCCTGCTTAATCAATTAGTATTGAAATTTATTTTCACCGTTTCATATGATAAACCTAACACTTTTACAATTGCAACTGCCAACATTACGGATAAAATTAATTACTCCTTTCACAATGAAACGGCACAGTCGCAATCTATAACCGTTACCACTCCCCCACCAAACATTTAGTAGCAACTAATTTATTTAAACCATCGCTTACCTGAGTAAGTGTATTTTGCTGTTTTGTAATAACTGCTTAATTCTATTTATCAAAACTAAATGAATGAAAAAAATATTTTTAATTGCCGTGGCTTATTGTTTGCTGCAGAATATATATGCACAAAATACCCCATCCACCGCTGATACAACTAAAAAAAACGTTGACCTTGAAGAAGTAGTAGTGTCATCCAGTAACTTTA
>JAYUTC010000172.1:0-4779 GCA_043755395.1 Ferruginibacter sp. | reverse complement strand
TCGATATAAGTTCTTCTTGCCGACACAATGAATGAAGCTTTATCTTTTTTTATTGGACCTTGTATGGATAACCGGGAAGCTATTAAACCTATTCCTCCATCTACCTGAAACTTTTGATTATTCCCTTCCTTCATGGCAATATCCAAAACACTTGATAAACGTCCCCCGTATTGTGCAGGCATTCCGCCTTTAATTAATGATACATTTTTTATAGCATCGGCATTAAAAATTGAAAAGAATCCAAATAAATGTCCGGTATTATAAACAGGGGCGTCATCTAATAAAATTAAATTTTGATCCGGGCCACCTCCACGTACATATAATCCTGCGCTTCCTTCACCTGCATTACGAATGCCGGGTAACAATTGAATTGTTTTTAAAAGATCTACTTCCCCTAAAAATGCCGGTATTGCTTTTATTTGTTCAATAGGCAAAGTAAATTTGCCCATTTGGGCATTTTTCACATTGGCATCTCTTTTTTTTGATGAAACAATTACTTCCTGCGAAAGGCCTATTTTAGGTAACAAATTAAAATTAAACTGCCGGTTATTATTAAGTTTTATTATAAAAGTTTTAGGTTGAAATCCAACGTAAGAACAAACAAAAATATATTCGCCTGCTTCTAAAGTGATAGAATAAAAACCATATTGATTGCTGCTTATTCCCTTTGTTTTTCCCTGTACGCCAATACTGGCTCCAATCAAAGTTTCTCCATTTAAAGAATCTTTGATATAACCACTTAAAGTAACTCTACTTTGTGCAATAATTAAAAAAGGAGTGATTAAAAACAGTAAAATTAAAATTTTAATCTTCATAGTTTCAAATGAGAGCAGTACTTGATTTTTTTAAATCTATTTTCCCTTAATGGTATCTTTTACCTCCCCACAATGTAACATAGAACCCTTAAATTCGGGATGGTTTTTACCCAAATATGGATTAAATATTTCCTTTGTATTACTTATCCAGTTTGCTCCTTTATCCTCTCCAAAAGCCATAGGGCAATTTTGCCAATACATATTTTCCCCTTCATAATTTATTGCATTAAAGAAAGAGGGATACAACATTTCTGATACCATTCTGAAATCCTGACGCATCTCTGTAATATCAGTTTGCTTTAATATGGACTCAGCATTCATCTTAACATCTAATAAATTTGCATGAGCAGTTTCAAAAATTGTAGCTGTATCTTTTTTTAATTCTTCC
Organism: Ferruginibacter sp.; assembly: GCA_043755395.1. Classification (GTDB taxonomy): domain Bacteria; phylum Bacteroidota; class Bacteroidia; order Chitinophagales; family Chitinophagaceae; genus Ferruginibacter. The sequence goes on along the minus strand of JAYUTC010000172.1, from coordinate 3,576 downwards.
AGTTTAATACTGTCCAACAGGTTTATAAATTTTTTACAAGCTTCTTTTGCCTTAGCTGTATCCGCATCTACAAAAGCATTTTTTATTTCAAAATAAGCATCCATTGCTGTTGTTACACTTTTATTAAAATCAACGGAATGTATTTTAAGCGTTAAAGGCTGCTGCCTTGGACCAGTATCACCTCCTTTACTTCTAAATGCAAACCAATAAATACAAAAAGCCGCTATTATTAAAATTAAAAATGTTAGTATTTTTTTCATGACCAATAAATTTTAAAGCAAATTTACGATATAACAGTATTTACTTTTAAAAGTTTAACGATTAACTTACTTTTGCACCCTGGAAAAAAGGAATATTTCTTTTTTTTAATTAATTATGCTTTTAGGATTACAAAATGTAACATTTGAATTTGGGGCAAGAACTATAGTAGAAGATGCTACCTGGCATATTCAACCAAACGAACGTATTGGCCTTATTGGATACAATGGAACCGGAAAATCTACTTTATTGAAAGTACTTACCGGTCAATATAGTCCTGCTAAGGGAACTGTAGAAAAAGGCCGGGAGACCACTATTGGATTTTTACATCAGGATTTACTGGGTTTTGATACCGAAGACTCCATTTTAGAAGTAGCAATGGGTGCTTTTGAAAGGGTAAAACAACTGGAAAAGGAATTGGAGGTAATAGGGCTTGAACTTGAAAAAACAGGAGATGAAGATTTAGCCCATAAATATGCTGATTTATTGCATGAGATTGATGTATTGGATGGATACAGCATTCATCACCGAACAGAGGAAATTTTGCAGGGCTTAGGTTTTGCAAATGCCGATTTAGGTAAAAAGTATAAAAATTTTAGTGGAGGCTGGCGCATGAGGGTTCTTTTGGCTAAAATGATTTTAATGAATCCAGATGTATTATTAATGGATGAACCTACAAATCACCTTGATTTGCCAAGTATTGAATGGCTGGAAAAATACCTTATTCATTATCCCGGAGCTGTTGTAATTGTGTCTCATGACCGCTTTTTCTTAGACCGGATGGTAAATAAGATTGTAGAACTTTATCAAAAAGAATTACATTTTTATACTGGTAATTATTCATATTATGACCAGGAAAAAGCGCTACGCATTGATATGCAGCAAAAGGCCTATGAAAATCAGCAGGATTATATCAGGCAAAATGAAAGATTTGTAGAAAGATTTAAAGCAAAAGCCAGTAAAGCTGCTGCTGCACAAAGTATTGTAAAAAGATTAGAAAAGTTAGACCGAATTGAAAATGTAGAAATAGAACGGCCCAATATGCGTATTAATTTTGCAATTGATAAAACGCCCGGCAGAATTTTAGCCAAATTAAAACATGTAAGCAAAAGTTTTGGCGATGTAAAAATATTAGAAAATACCGGCGCCGAAATTGATCGGGGAGATAAAATAGCTTTAATTGGTGCAAATGGAAAAGGTAAATCTACATTATTGAGAATTATAGCTGACACTGAAACTTTTGTTGGAGAAAGGATTTGGGGTCATAATGTTGAAGAATCTTTTTATGCTCAACATCAGTTAGAGGCACTAAATCAAAATAATGATGTGTTGGAAGAATTGAAGGATGCCAGAAGCGGAAAAACTGATTTGGAACTTAGAAGTTTATTAGGTGCTTTTTTATTTAGTGGCGAGGCTGTAGAAAAGAAAATTAAAGTTTTGAGTGGCGGCGAAAAAGCAAGGGTGGCATTAGCAAAAACCATAGCTAGTAAAGCCAATTTTTTAATACTTGATGAACCTACCAATCACCTGGACATTCACTCTGTAGATTTATTGGTGGAAGCATTAAATAAATATGAGGGAACTATTGTTTTGGTAAGTCATGACAGGTATTTCATTAGCCGGATTGCAAATAAAATCTGGGATATTGATAATTACAAAATCAGAGAATTTAAAGGCACTTACACAGAGTACGAAGAGTGGAAAGAAAGAAAAGAAAAAGCAGATGCTGCATTGCTAAAAGCTGAAGGCAGTAAAACAAAATCTATTGAATCTGTTGCAATACAAAAAAAAGAAAAAATTCAATCTCCTTCATTAATTATAGATAAAGAGTTAAAAAAGGAATTGCAAAAACAAAAGAACCGTTTTCAACAATTAGAGGAAAAAATTGCACAGCTTAATAAGAAAAAAAATGAATTGGAGGCAGCTCTGACTTTACCTGAAATTTACAATGATAAAACTAAATTTATGCAAGCTGAAACTGATTATAAAACTGTATCCTTTGAATTAGAAAAGATTAATGCTGAGTATGAAATTGTTTTTGAAAAAATACTTGAACTTGAAACAAAAATGTAATTTATTTATTACAAACATATTTTCTGTTTTATTTTAACTTCTATAAATAGATTTTTTGAATAGTAAATTAAAAAGCCCCAGTAAACCGGGGCTTTTTAATTTATATGAAGTGATAACCACTAGTTAGTTATTCCCTTTAAACTCAACTCTTCTGTTTTTTGTACGTCCAGCTGGAGTTTTATTATCACCAATAGGATTTTCTATACCAAAACCTGTAGAAGTTAAACGATTTTCATTAACACCTTTTTTAACCAGGTAAGCTTTAACCATATCTGCTCTTTTTTGAGAAAGAGTTAAATTTGTTGCAGCTTTTCCAGTATTATCTGTATAACCGTTAATAGCTACATTTAAAGTTGGATGCTCATTTAAAATTGTTGCACCCTTATTTAATTCTGCAATAGCTTTAGTAGTTAATTTAGCACTTCCGGTAAGAAACTGTACATTATCTGCATTAAAAGCAAAATCTGCCAATACAGGGCAACCATTATTTTCTTTTGTACCTTTTTCATTTGGACATTTATCATCTTCGTCATTTACACCGTCGCCATCAGTATCAGGTATTGGACAACCCTGGTAACGGGCTACACCTGGAACAGTTACACATTTATCAGTTTCATCATTTATCCCATCTTTATCAGTATCAGGTACAGGGCAACCTTTGTATTTTGCTAAACCTTTTACATCAGGGCAAGCATCATCAGCATCAGCAATACCATCTCCATCTTTATCAGGGCAACCTTGCAATGATGCCAATCCTTTTACATCAGGGCATTTATCATTCACATCCAATACGCCATCCCCATCTCTGTCTTTAGGAACTTCTACTACCGGCATTGGTGGTGGAGGTGGTGCAATTACCGGTCTTATTTTTGATATATTTTGAGCTACTCCAAATGAGTAAAATAAGTTGTCGTCCAAAACTTTTTTAGTTAAAGAAAATTTGTACTGTGCCTGAATAAACAGGTAAGCAACGCTGTTCCAGTTTAATTGAAGCCCGGCACCAGCGGGAACATATACACCAAAATCGCCTGTATAATATCCTACACCAACCCCGGTAGTTAAGAATGGAGCCAGTTTTGAATTGTCAGCAATTGGACGAATATTTATGGTTGGTTCCAATTCTAATCCAAGTTCAGTTTTATCTGATAATCCATTATGAATTAAATTATAATTATGGAACATCATATTCAACTTTGTAGAGAAATCTATCTTTGATGTAATACCTTTCCAATAAGAAAAAGATAA
>JAYUTC010000171.1:0-12223 GCA_043755395.1 Ferruginibacter sp. | reverse complement strand
TACATGAAAGAATTCCAGGGCAGGGTTTTTATTCTGTACCTGAACAACCTCCCTTTCATTAATGAAAAAGGAAATATTTTTTATCCCAACTGGCTGCATGAAATTCCGGCTAAAGAATTTTTAAAGGCAAAAAAATTAGCGAGAGAGATTACCCTTAGCGAATTTGAAGTAGATCCGGATGAATGGACAAAAATCTGCGATGATAATAAAGGTGTCCGTTTATTGGAAGGCGGGAAAAAATTGCAAAGTGAAGACTATAATTTTTATGATGTTGAATTAAAAAAGCAGGTAACTGCTGATTGGCAGAAAGCCTCAAAAATTATTCATCATTTTTTAAGTAAAGCAAAACATACTACTGGGGATGCATATTTATTGTGGCGTTTAAAAGTAATGATAGCACAGGATATGTTTGATGTGCAGGGTAAGGTTGCCAATATGAAGGATTTTGAAATTAAAACAAAAGCATAAAATTATAAACAGTCTTTGCGATAATTTTCAACCAAGGACGCAAAAGTAAAATACAAAAGCCGCTGAAATAATTTTGCATATTTGCGGCTTTGCGTGAAAATTTAAAATGGCTAAAGTAAATAAAGAAGATTATATCCACACTGATAGTGGCATTGGTGGCCAGTACAAAACATGGTTTTTGGATTATGCCAGTTATGTAATATTGGAAAGAGCAGTGCCTGCAATTGAAGATGGATTAAAACCGGTGCAACGCCGTATCCTGCATGCAATGAAGGAAATGGATGATGGAAGGTTTAATAAAGTTGCCAATATAATTGGGCAAAGCATGCAGTATCATCCACATGGTGATGCAAGTATTGGAGATGCATTGGTAAATCTGGGGCAAAAGGATCTATTAATTGAAACTCAGGGTAATTGGGGAGATGTACGTACAGGTGATGAAGCAGCAGCACCGCGTTATATAGAAGCAAGGCTGAGTAAGTTTGCACTTGAAGTGGCGTTTAATGCAAAAACTACTGAATGGGCATTAAGTTATGATGGCAGAAAAAATGAACCTGTTACCTTACCCATGAAATTTCCTCTGTTACTTGCTCAGGGTGCAGAAGGTATCGCAGTTGGGTTAGCTACAAAAATTTTACCACATAATTTTTGCGAATTGATTGAAGCCTCTATAAAACATTTAAGGGGTAAAAAATTTGAAATACTTCCCGATTTTCAAACAGGGGGTACAATGGATGCCAGCAATTATAATGATGGTAAGAGAGGTGGTAAAATTCGGGTAAGAGCAATTATTGAAGAGCAGGACAAAAAAACTATTGTTATTAAAAGTGTTCCATTTGGTGTTACAACAACACAGTTAATGGAGAGTATTGTTAAGGCAAATGATGCTGGTAAAATAAAAATAAAAAAAGTAAATGATCACACTGCTGCAGATGTAGAGGTTATAATTGAACTGGCTCCGGGTATTTCTCCTGACATTACTATTGATGCGTTATATGCATTTACTGATTGTGAAGTAAGTATTTCTCCTAATTGCTGTGTAATTGTAAAAAATAAACCTCAGTTTTTAGGGGTTACAGAATTGCTGAAAATTGCTACAGAAAATACAAGAGATTTATTGTTAAAAGAGTTACAGATAAAACTTGGGGAATTACAGGAAAAATGGCATTATACTTCATTAGAAAAAATATTTTTTGAAGAAAAAATTTATAAAGAGTTAGAGAAAAAACATGAAACCTGGGATAAAGTGTTAGCTGCAATTGACACTGCATTCAATCCATTTAAAAAATTATTAAAAAGGGATATTACAAAAGAGGATATAGTTAAGCTTACCGAAAAGCCTGTTCGCCGCATTTATAAACTCGATATTGAGGATTTAAATGACCAGATTAAAAGTCTGGAATCTGATATTAAACAGGTAAAATATGACATTACCAACCTTATAGATTATGCTGTGTTATATTATGAAAATCTTTTAAAGAAATATGGCAAAGGCAGGGAACGAAAAACTGAAATAAAATATTTTGATACCATTCAGGCTAAGTCTGTTGCCATTGCTAATACTAAGTTGTATGCAAATTTTGCAGATGGGTTTATTGGTACAGGGTTAAAGAAAGATGAGTTGGTTGCAGAAGTGTCGGATTTGGACGACATTATTGCCTTTACCAAAGGGGGTATTATGAAAGTAGTAAGGGTATCGGATAAATCATTTATTGGGAAAGATATTTTACATGTTGCGGTATTTCAAAAAAATGATGAACGTACAACCTATAATATGATTTATGCTGATGGAAAAACCGGGGTAAGTTATGCAAAACGTTTCAATGTTTCAGGAGTTACAAGAGATAAGGAATATGATTTAACCAAGGGATCAGAGAAAAGCCGTGTGCATTATTTTAGTGCTAATGCAAATGGAGAAGCTGAAGTAGTAAAAATTGTACTTAGTCCAAATTGCAGTGCAAGAAATAAGGAATTAGAGCTTTATTTTGAGGAACAGGAGATTAAAGGCAGGAGCAGCATTGGCAACATTGTTACTAAATATCCTGTAAAATCGGTTAAGTTTAAAGAGGCTGGTAAATCAACTTTAGATGCAAAGAAATTATGGTTTGATAATAAGTTTGGCAGATTAAATACAGATGAGAAGGGGGATTATCTTGGAAAATTTGATGCAGAAGACAGGATTCTGGTTATTTATGATGACGGTAATTATGAAATTACTGATCAGGAATTAACTCAGCGGTTTGATGCAGATAAAATTCTGTTGATGGAAAAATTCTATCCGGAAAAAATTGTAACGGCTGTTTATCTTGACAATGAAAAATTACAGTTTAATATCAAGCGATTTAAAATTGAAACTACCACACTACATAGTAAATATTTATTTATTAAAGAGGGAAAAAGTAATCGGTTGGAACTGGTAAGCACTGTTGCCGAACCTATTTTAAAAGTACAAAGTGGCCGTGGGCAAATGGTACGCAGGGCTAAATTTAAAGTAGTTAAATTAGTGGAAGTTATGGGCTGGAAAGCTGTAGGGGCAAAACTTACAGAATATTCTAAAAGTGTGGAAATGGAATGGGAAAAACCGGAGAATAAAGATAGTTTACAACCAGAGCTATTTTAATTTTTTATATGAGGTCTTTTTACTGCTAATTATATTTCTTAATTCATAAATAACTATAGGGTAGCGAGCCTTTTTCAAAATCTTTTTATTAATTATTTTTACATTAGTAATTTTACTTAAATATCTACGCACAAACACTTTTATTCTTTTTTTACGTTACAAATGTAGGGTTATCCTATAATAAAAATATTACACCGGCGTTATCAACATACCTATTAGAAAACCCTCAAATCAGGCAATTTATTTTAATTTTTTAATACTTAGATTTTGCCTATGAGAAAATATATACTATTCTTTATTTTACTGCTTTCTTTAACAACTTCAGCGCAGGAGTTTACTCTTGATAAAAAGGACGTCTCTAAAAATCTTATATGGGATGAGCAGGAACCATTTGTAAATGGCTATGCCAGAGTATTACAAAATAATAAATTTTCATTTATCAATCAAAAAGGGGTGCTTATAAATTCTTTAGAATTTGAAGCAGCAAGGAATTTTAATAATCATCTGGCAGCGGTAAAAAAAGATAATAAATGGGGCTTTATAAATGAATCAGGAAAGGTTATTGTTCCATTTAAATATGAAATTGTTTTTGATTTTATTGAATCTTTAACAGCAGTATTTGACTCTAAAAAATGGTGGCTTATTAATACAAGATCCGAGATAATTAAAGCATTGGATATAACTGCGTTTTACGGATTTAAAAATGGGGTTGCAAAAATTAATAAAAATGACAGATGGGGCAGTATTAATATTAATGGAGAGATAAGTTTTGAAAAAAGTCAAAATAACATTTCACAAAAAAGCCAAAATCAAATTAAACCTGATTTACCACCAATAAATAATGGTATTTCAATTTGTCCTGATAATATTGATTTTGAATTTGGTTCCTTTCTTAACTGGAAATGTTACTTAGGTAAGGTTGATTCTGTTGGTAATACAAATGTAATCACTGTAAATCCATCTCCACCTACAAATAACAGGCATACACTTTACAACAGAGTTACTCCATCAGCTATTGATGCATATGGGTTGTTCCCAACTAATCCGCCCGATGGAAGTAATTTTGCAGTACGACTGGGTAATACAAGTATTGGTGCTCAAGCAGAGAGAATAAGGTACACTATAAATGTACCTGTTAATGATTCTAATTTTTCAATTAAATATGATTATGCTGTTGTTTTTGAAGATCCCGGACATACTACATGGACACAACCAAGATTTACTGTAAGAGTTTTTGATTCAGCAGCTAATACTTATGTAAACTGTGCCTCCTTTGAATATATTTCTACATCAAATCTTCCGGGTTTTGCCCGTTCAACTGTTGATACAGGTGTTATTTATAAGCCATGGTCTTCTGTTTTTTTAAGTTTAAGAGGATATTCAGGAAAAACAATGTTTCTGGAATTTACAACAGCTGATTGTGTAAGAAGAGGACACTGGGGATATGCATATGTAGATGTGGAAAAACCTTGCGGTCAGTCGATTGAAATGCAGTATGATTGCACTGCCCCCAACATTACTACTTTAACTGCCCCCCCGGGTTTTCAAACCTATAATTGGTGGAATCAAAATTTTACTTCTTTATTGGGCACCGGTCAACAAATAATTTTAAATCCAGGGCCTACAGTTAATTCTACTATTTGGGTAGAGATGATTCCTTATAATAATTTTGGTTGTACTGATACGTTGGGTGTAAAAATCACCGGCATTTTCAATGCAAATTTTGGAATGTCTGATACAGTTGGAATTTGTGCACCTCATACTTTTACATTTTATAATCGTAACCTGCCATCTACTTCGGCAATTTGGGATTTTGGAGATGGTACTACCGGTACCGGAGATACGGTTACCCATACCTACACCACAGCCGGAAACTATATTGTAAAACTAAACGTTACACTTCCCAGCGGATGTATAGGATCAGCTCTAAAAACAGTTTCTGTTTTACAGCCAGTAGGTAGTTTTTCTTTTAATGGTGTATTTTATTGTAATAATCAAATAGTACGTTTTGATGCTGTGGTTAGCAGTGCCGATAGTTTATTTTGGGACTTTGGTGACGGAACTTTTTTAAGAACTCTTCAAACCACAGTTTTTCATATCTATACTGCACCCGGAATATATTTTCCAACATTAACATTACAATCTATTAATGGATGTCAAAATACCCTTTCGGCACCGGATACTATTAAGATTGAAATGCTTAAGGCAGGATTTACTGATGTTGAAAATAAGATATGCGGCAGCACTACACTTAATTTCACGGATACCTCTTTTTCCTACTTCGGGATTACTTCCCGGCAATGGAATTTTGGGGATGGTACAACTGGAAGTGGAGGTACAGTAAGCCATACATATACCACAACAGGAACTTATTCTATTCGATTAATAATTACCGGTATAAGCGGGTGTATTGATACTCTAATAAAACTTATATATGTTAAGGTAAATAATTCGCCTGTTGCCAGCATTATTGGAGATACAATCCGTTGTCAGTCTTCCAGAGTAACTTTTACCAGTATTATTCAATCTGTGGATACAGTTAATTATTACAGATGGACTTCGTCTAATGGGGTTAGTGGATCAGCTAATTCTTTTACTGTAACTTTTGCTCAATCTGGAATTTTTACAATTAAATTAATTACCCGAACAGTAAATGGTTGCTATGATACAACATTTCATCAGATAAATATTAATCCAACACCCGATGTAATGCAACCACCCGGCCAGGAAATTTGTAATGGTAATTTCACTCTGCCAATTAATTTTACGGGATCTGTAACCGGAACAATATTTAACTGGACAAATACAGCACCAATAATTGGACTTGCACCAAACGGAACAGGAAACATTCCATCATTTCTGGCATCAAGTAATGGATCATCTATTGCCAATGCAGGCATTACTGTTAGTCCAATAGCAAATGGCTGCCCGGGGCCATCTAAAATATTTATAATAACTGTTAACCCTACACCAAGTGTTACACAACCCATAAACCAAACTTTATGTAAAAACAGCAGCACAGTGGCAATTACATTTACCGGAGCAATAAATGGAACAACTTTTAACTGGACAAATAGTAATACAGCAATAGGCTTAGCGGCAAGTGGTTCGGGTAATATTCCATCATTTATTGTAAACAGCAATGGGCCCAATACTACTGTAGCCACTATTACAGTTACCCCTGTTGCAAATGCCTGTTTGGGTATTCCAAAATCATTTATTATAACTGTACACCCAACGCCAGATGTTTTTCAACCAGCAGATCAAATATTATGTAACAATAATACTACTACAGCAATTATATTTAATGGTGCTGTAAATGGAACAACTTATAACTGGACAAATACTAATTCTTCAATTGGATTAGCATCAAGTGGTTCGGGTAATATACCCTCTTTTATTGCAAATAGTAATAGTTCAAATACAGCAGTTTCCACAATAAATGTTGTTCCAATTGTTAATGGCTGTCCCGGATTACCAAAATCATTTTCTTTAACAGTTAATCCAACGCCAAATGTAGTACAACCTATTAATCGTGCAGTTTGTAATGGTACAATTATAAATGCAATATTATTTACAGGACAGGTTACGGGGACAACTTATAAATGGGTAAACAATAATGCCACAATAGGTTTGGCAGGATCAGGTACCGGAGATATATCTTCATTTACAGCCATTAATAATTCGTCAATTTCCACTTCTGCTACAATAACAGTAACTCCTTCTACAACAGATTGCCCGGGCGCTGCAAAAACTTTTATTATTACTATACATCCAACACCTTCTGTTGTTGCAAGTAACAACGTTAATGTTTGTATGGGTAATACCACACAATTAACTGCATCTGGTGCTGCACAATATTCATGGACACCGGTAAATAATTTAAGTTGTGATAAATGTGCTAACCCAATTGCTAAACCATTTGATTCTGTAATATATACAGTAAGAGGTGCAAATACTTTTGGCTGCGAAGCTTATGATTCTGTTTTAATAGGTGTTATTAAACCTTTTAAAATGCAGGTTTTACCGGGAGACACCTTATGTTATGGATCATCATTAAATTTACGGGCCTTAAAGGCAAACAGCTATTTATGGTCACCTGCTGCCGGGTTAAACAGAACAAATATTGCAGACCCAACAGCAACACCTGTAGTTACTACCAGGTATAAGGTTATTGGTTTTGACGGACATAATTGCTTTACAGATTCAGGGTTTGTTTTAATAACTGTTGGGCAAAAGCCATTTGTAAACCTTGGGCCAGACAGAACATTAGCAACAGGTACGCCTTTAACTTTAAATGCCATTACTGTAAATGGCCCGATAATAAATTATTTATGGACTCCCGCTGCAGAGTTAAGTTGCAATAATTGTCCTTCTCCAATAACTACGGTAAAAAATAATTCATTTTACAGTGTTGTAGTAACCAATACATTTGGTTGTAAAGCCACAGATACCATTTTTATCAATTCAATTTGTAAAAGTGCACAGGTATTTATTCCTAATGCCTTCACTCCTGATAATGATGGATTAAATGATGTGTTAATGGTGAGAGGAAAAGGGATTACAATAAAATCATTCCGCATTTTTAACAGGTGGGGGGAGTTGGTTTTTGAAAAAGAAAATTTTTATCCCAATGACCCTAAATATGGATGGGATGGAAAAGTAAGAGGCGTGCCAGCAACACCTGATGTATTTGTATATACTGCAGAAGTATTTTGTGATAACGGTATTGTATATACGTATAAAGGAAACGCCACAATTTTAAAATAAATTTATAAACTATGAAAGCTATTAAAAATATTTTACTGCTATTTATAGTTTTACTGTTTGCGAAATTTGCAAATAGCCAGGATATAAATTTTTCGCAGTTTTATGATCTGCCTTTATTACGAAACCCATCACTTGCCGGATTATTTTCGGGAGATATAAGAATTACAACTGCATACAGAAATCAATGGCAGAGCGTAACAGTACCTTACCGAACATTTGGACTTGGGTTTGAATATAAAAAACCAATAGGAGAAAACTCTGATGATTTTATAACCTATGGCTTACAACTTTCCAGCGATGTTGCAGGAGATTCTAAGCTAAGCCGTACACAGGTTTTTCCTGTTTTTAATTATCATAAATCACTAAATGGAACTAAAAGTTCTTATTTATCTGCAGGAATAATGGGAGGGCCGGTTATGCAAAGGTTTGATCCATCTAAATTAAGTTTTGATGACCAATTTGTAAACGGATCTTATAGTGCAGCCAATCCTACCAAACAAATATTTAACAATACTAAATTAACTTATTGGGATGCTGCTGCTGGATTATGTTTTAGCAGTGTTGCAGGGGAAAATACAAGATATTATATTGGTGTTGGGCTTTTTCATTTTACCCAACCAAAAGTTGCTTTTCAAAAGCAAAATGATATTATTTTAAATCATAAGTTTGTTGTTAATGCTGGTTTTGCTGCTCCGCTTTCGGATGGTAACCGTTTAACAATGTATGCAGATTATTTTATGCAGGGAGGAAGCCGGCAGGCACAAGGCGGTTTAATATTAAACCACGATTTAGTTCAATATGACGAAGAACAAAAAATAAGTATTTCTGCAGGACTATTTTATCGGGGTAAGGATGCTTTTATGCCCGTTGTAAAACTGGATTATTATCAATACAGTATCGGAATATCATATGATGTTAATTCCAGTAAACTAAAATCTGCATCACAATACAGAGGTGCTTATGAAGTTACTCTTTCCTACAAAGCTTTCAATAATAAATATAACACTTCTGCAAATAAAGTAAAATGTCCGTTGTTTTACTAAGTATATTTCTATACTTTTTTTAATAACAAAACGCTCTGTTGGTATGGTTTTTGAAAAGTAAAAGGAAAATCCACCTATATGAGAACAATTTCTTTTTTAGTAATTGCCTGTCTGGCTCTTTTTGTAATAATATTTACCTTAATTACAATTTTGTTTATCAAGTATTAAATTTTTAATGCAGCAGACAATAATTGTACAATAATATTTTCGATTAGAATAAGTAATTAAAATTTTAATTCAACAGTGCCTCATTTTCAGAGGCAGTTAAAACAACATTGCTGTAATCTTTAATTACATTATACAAAGTGTCTCTTTCAACGGGTTGCCGTTTTACCTGTTTAATTAATGTAACTAATTCTGCAGTACTCATTTTAGGAGTTTGTTCCTCGCTACCGGCCATGCTGTAAATTTTTGTACTGTCATCTATAGTTCCATCAATATCATTTACTCCAAAACTTAAACTAAGTTGTGCATTTTGTCTTCCCAACATTGGCCAGTAGGCTTTAAGGTGTGGAAAATTGTCTAAATAAATTCTGGCAATGGCATAGAGGCGCATATCTTCTGTAATAGTACTTTCCGGCACATGGCTCATATCATTGTCATAATTGCGAAACTTTAATGGGATGAAAGTATTAAAGCCTTTGGTTTTATCCTGCAACTCACGTAACCTTTTCATGTGATCGATACGGTGTTCATATTTTTCAATATGGCCATATAACATGGTTGCATTACTGTGCATACCTAATTTATGAGCTTCTTCATGTATGTTTAACCAGCCATCGGCATTAACCTTATCTGCACATATCACTTCTCTGATTTCGGGGTGAAAAATTTCGGCGCCACCACCAGGCAAACTATCCAGGCCAGCCTCATGCAATTTTTTCATACCTTCTGCTGTAGAAAGCTTTGCTTTTCTAAACATGTAATCCAGTTCTACTGCTGTAAATGCTTTTACATGCAGTTCAGGGCGGTGAGCTTTTATCTTTTGCATCAGCTCAATAAAATAATCCATATTCATTTTTGGATGTACACCGCCAACAATGTGTACTTCGGTAATTGGTTTGCCATCGTAAGTTTTTACAATATCCAGCATTTGATCAATGCTTAATTCCCATCCTTCCTCCTTATGAGCATACAATTGACTGTAGCTACAAAATTTGCAACTGAACACACAAACATTGGTTGGCTCTATATGAAAATTACGGTTAAAATAAGTTTTATCGCCATGTTGTTTTTCCCTTATAAAATTTGCCAATGCTCCCACAAAAGCAAGTTCACCTTTTTCAAAAAGCAACAGGCATTCTTCTTCATTAATTCTTTTATTATTCTTTACTTTTTGAGCAATACTTTTTAAAGATAAATCAGGCGTAGTATTTATTAAAATATCTATGGTATCACTCATTGTTTTTTTTACAAATTTACGACGATAAAGGAAGTTGTAACATTATTTTTTGCAATAAATATCTCATTCTCAATTGTGTTCATTTTCATTAAAAAAATCCAAGTAGAAGATAAATATTTCAAGATATGGAATAAGTTTACTGATTTTTAATATTACGCACTTTGAATTTACCCGCATCATATAGTGTTAGAGGGCGGTATCATTTCAAAATAAATGTATATCTTCCAAGTCTAAATCAAGAGCAATATGAATATTAAGTTTCGCCTTATTGTGATGAATTTTCTGCAATTTTTTGTTTGGGGTTCCTGGTTGATTTCGATTGGTAATTATTTAGGAGGTACCCTGCATTTTGCTGGTTCACAAATTGGTGCAGTTTTTTCCACTTTAGGTATAGCATCTTTATTTATGCCGGCAATAATGGGTATAATAGCAGATAAATGGATGAATGCAGAAAAAGTGCTGGGCTTTTGTCATTTGATTGGAGCAGGCACGCTTATTTGGGCATCAACAATTACTGATCCCAATATATTTTTCTGGGCAATGTTATTCAATTCTATGTTTTATATGCCTACTATTGCACTAAACAATACTGTTTCTTATATTGTTCTTGAACAAAAAGGATTAGATATCGTAAAAGATTTTCCGCCAATAAGGGTTTGGGGTACGGTAGGTTTTATTGCAGCCATGTGGATTATTGATATTTGTGGTTGGGATGCCAGTAAAATGCAATTGCTTTTTAGTGCGGTATCTGCTGCTGTTTTAGGTTTATATTCATTTACAATGCCTAAATGTCCGCCAGTAAAATCAAATAGTAAAAAAACATTTTTATCATCTTTAGGCCTTGATGCATTTGTATTATTTAAGCAAAGAAAAATGTTCATTTTCTTTTTATTTGCAATGTTTTTAGGTGCTGCTTTACAAATTACCAATGCTTTCGGCAGTTCATTTTTAGAAAGTTTTAAGCCAGCTTTTCCCGATTCATTTGTTGTAACCCATAAACTTTTTACACTTTCTATTTCGCAAATATCTGAATCACTATTTATTTTAGCAATACCATTTTTTTTAAAAAAATTTGGTATCAAAAATGTAATGATGATGAGTATGTTGGCCTGGGTTTTAAGATTTGGTTTATTTGGCGTTGGAAATCCCGGTAGCGGTTTGGTTTTATTGTTGGCATCAATGATAATTTATGGAATGGCATTTGATTTTTTCAATATCTCCGGTTCTTTATTTGTTGAAAAAGAAGCGCCATCAAATATCAGGGCCAGTGCACAGGGACTTTTTATGTTTATGACAAATGGAGTAGGGGCTATGTTTGGTGGCTATGGTGCCGGTTTGGTAGTTGATTATTTTACCAAAGTTGATCCGGTTACAAAAGATATCATTTCAAGGGACTGGCAAAATATTTGGTTTACATTTGCTGGCTATGCTTTAGTCTTAGCTATTATTTTTCCTTTTGTTTTTAAATATAAACATGATCCAAAGGCAATGAAAAATGTAGCGCATTAAAACAAAAAATCTCCGGTTATTAGCAGGAGATTTTTTATTAAAATAAAACTGTATAAATTACTTTAATGCCTCAATCTTTTTTACAAAATTGGATTTTGGTTGTGCTCCAACTAACTTATCTACTACCTGTCCACCTTTTACAAAAAGAATAGCAGGAATGCTGGTGATACCGTAGTTCATGGAAACCTGTGGATTGTGATCAACGTTTACTTTACCTATATTAACCTTGCCTTCGTATTCTTTTGCAAGTTCTTCAATAACAGGCCCAATTGCACGGCAAGGGCCACACCATTCTGCCCAAAAATCAATTACTGTTAATTTATCGCTGTCTAAAACGTCTGTCTTAAAATTTGCATCTGTGAATTCATGTGCCATAATATTTTTTTGTTTTAATTTTATAAGAAGAGGGCA
>JAYUTC010000170.1:0-12261 GCA_043755395.1 Ferruginibacter sp. | reverse complement strand
GCAAAGGCAGCCGTGGTATTAACGCATTTATTGTAGAAAAAAAATGGGAGGGTGTAGTAGTTGGCGCCAAAGAAAATAAACTTGGTATAAGAGGTAGCGATACACATACTATTTTATTTAACGATGTAAAAGTACCTAAAGAAAACAGGATTGGTGAAGATGGTTTTGGTTTTAAATTTGCCATGAAAACCTTAGCCGGTGGAAGAATTGGTATTGCATCACAGGCATTAGGTATAGCCAGCGGCGCCTATGAGAGGGCTTTGGCATACAGTAAACAACGCAAAGCTTTTGGAAAAGAAATTATGCATCACCAGGCCATTCAATTTAAACTGGCAGATATGGCTACAAAAATTGAAGCATCAAGATTACTCTGTTTAAAAGCTGCCTGGGAAAAAGACAATAAACTGGACTATACATTAAGCAGCAGTATGGCTAAAGTTTTCAGCAGCGAAACTGCAATGTGGACAGCAACTGAAGCTGTACAAATACACGGAGGTTATGGTTTTGCAAAAGAATATCATGTAGAACGAATGATGAGGGATGCCAAAATAACTCAGATTTATGAAGGAACAAGTGAGGTACAGAGAATTGTTATAAGCAGAAGTATTTTAAAATAATTTACAAATAATAAAAGTAAATGTGTAAATAGCGAAAGTTATTTACACATTTTTATTATAGTTACTCTCTTTTGCTTTTAATAACTTTGAGGTTTGGACTTAAAATAAGACATGAGTATAAACATTAAAAAGTACAATGAACTTGTAAATGAACTAAAAGGTAAAGCTGTATTAGTTGCAGTTAGCAAAACAAAAACAATTGAGGATATTCAGCAACTGTATAATTTGGGGCAACGTGACTTTGGAGAAAATTATGTTCAGGAACTTACTGATAAAGAAACTGCATTACCAAAAGATATCCATTGGCATTATATTGGACATCTGCAAAGTAATAAAGTAAAATATATTGCCCCTTTTGTAAATTTAATACATGGAGTGGACAGTTTGAAACTATTAAAAGAGATCAACAAACAGGCATTAAAAAGCAATCGTGTTATTAGTTGCTTACTGCAAATACATATTGCTAAAGAAGAAACAAAGTTTGGATTAGATGAAAAGGAATTATACGAATTATTTGAATTGCACGATTTAGCTGAATTAAAAAATATAAATATTACCGGACTGATGGGCATGGCTTCATTTTCGGATGACCTTAATTTAGTAAGAAATGAATTCAATAATTTAAAAAAGATTTTTGATAGTGTTGCATCAAAATTAAAAATTTTAAGCATGGGTATGAGCAGCGACTATAAAATTGCTATTGAAGAAGGCAGCAATATGGTTCGTATTGGAAGCCTCTTATTTGGCAAAAGAAATTAAGTTTGTAAAAATACATCGCAATAATCTTTTTATTTATTTTCTCTCATTTTGGTGTACTCCTGAAGAATAGCATACGAAGTTTTAGAGAGGGCCTAAATTACATTTATAAATGACCAGCGAAATAATTATTTTATGCATAGCTGCATTTGCTGCAGGTTTTATAGATGCCATTGTTGGAGGTGGAGGATTAGTACAAACACCTGTAACTTTAATAACATTACCCAAATTTTCTTTGGCAACAATTTTAGGTACTACAAAAATCCCTTCATTATTTGGAGCATCTATTGCCGCATTTCAATATAGTTTTAAAGTAAAAATTAACTGGAAACTTTTAGCTACGATGTGCAGTATTGCACTAGTTGCATCTTATGCAGGTTCCAAAACAGTTACTGCTGTTAGTAATTCATTTATGAAACCAATTTTATTTTGTGTACTTATCATTGTTGCGCTATATACTTATGTAAAAAAAGATTTTGGTTTAACAGTAAAAACATCAATAAGTAAAAAGAAAGAAATTATATATACTTTATCATTTGCATTGTTAATAGGGTTTTATGATGGTTTTATTGGGCCGGGTGCGGGAAGCTTTATGGTGCTTTTTTTTATCAGTATTTTAGGATTTGATTTTTTAAAAGCAAGTGCTCACTCTAAACTGTTGAATGTTTCCACTAACATTGGTTCAATATTATTTTTTAGCGGCAGTGGAAATATTCTTTATCGATATGCAATACCAATGGCCTTTTTTAATTTTGCAGGATCTTTGCTGGGAGCCAGACTTGCAATATTAAAAGGCAATAAATTTATTCGCATTTTTTTTCTGATTATTGTGGCCGGAACAATTATTCGTTTTGGTTATGACATATTTTTTAAAAAGGGTTGATCAATGTGTAATAGAAATAGAAATGGTATCATCAATAACAGCCCCATCCTTATCTAAACAATATTTCAGGTGATAATAGGTTTCTGCAAACGGACAACACGCTTTAGTTCCCATGCACCTGTAAGTAGCTTCTACACATCCGGTTTTAACATCATATACTATCATGCCTGATACCTGACAGTATTCATTAGCGGGGCACCATTGTTCCTTAAAACCTATTACCTGTATTTCCCCAGCATCTATCAAATCCTGTAATGCTTTGTAAATATCCCCACCTTTATCTGCAATATCTTTAACCTTTCCTATCAGTCCACCTGCAAGTTTTATCCCCCCCGATAAAAAAGTTGTGATAATACCCCACCCCAAAGTGCCAACCTGCCCGGCATTAGATGCGAAAGTGAGGCTTTTTATACATTGAAAACAATTTGGACAATCCCAATCTATCGGATTCCTGCCCTCAGTATTCGCATCATTCCATTTTTTCATCCCAATTTCAAGAGCCGTTTTGGTTCCTGCTGTTAATACGCCATCATCCCGTTTACCGCCTTTTGCATTTTTAATGTCGGCAAATACCGGTGGGTTATTATCAGGTAAATCAAGATTATAATTTACAGAAAAATTCCCGCCCTTTATACTTTGTACATTCATCTCCTTTTTATAAATACTATCTTTTTTTATACCAGCTGCAAAAACAATTACCTGGTTATCGCCACCTTCTAATAAAATGATTTCTTTTGTTTGGTTTTCAATTGTTAGTGTGGCAGGTTCCTTTAATCCTTCAAGGCCGCTTATAACTACATTTATAGTAGTTTTTTCCTCTTTTAATAAATTAAGTCTCCCTGCAGTAATATTCATTTTAACAGTACTGATTTGCTGTGTGCATTTTAAATGATTATTTTCCTGAATTGATAATGTATTATTACCTGTTACTACCTCGGGATATTGAACAATACATTGCCTGGGCGATTCTGCAAGTATTTCCAAATATTTTTTATCAAGCATGCAGTTTGTGTTGGATGCATTGCCATCAAAAGGACCATTAATTCGTAAGGGTGAACCTGTTAATGCATGTGTGGGCATAGTACAGCCCAATAGTTCAATATTATTTTGCAATTCAGCAGGTTTAACTTCTGTGCTGATTATTTTGTTTTTATCGTCTGTAAGAGATAGAAAAAAAGGAAATGAAACCTTTATATTTTTAAATGTCTGTATTTTATCCGAAGATGATTTGGACAACTGTTGCACTGATAAATTTGGACCAGCATTATTACCAATACTGATTTTATTTTTTAATAAAACATCCATTGCTTTTTGCTTTTGTTTAGCTGTATTGCCTGCCGGGCTGAATATAATTCTTCCGGAAATAATATCTCCGGAGCGCATATCATCTGGTAAAAATATTTTTATAACTCCCTGTGGATTGTTAAATACTACAGTAGTTAACCCTTTTTGCGAAGAAATAGTTTGAGAAAATGTTTGTTTACCAATTAAAATAAAAAGTAGCAATGTTATTTGTATAATCTGCTTCATAAAATTATTTTATGTGTAAGAAAAATACAGTTCTACATTTAAAGAAGCAATCAAGGGCCGAAGCTTTTAGAAAAATACGGCTAATCTTTTACAAAGTCAAGAAGAATCTTTAACGGTACAAAACAGTTGTACCCTGCCGGTAATGTACTTTACCGTCTACATCCACTGCTTCTATCATCCACACCACAGTTTGAATTTCCTGGGGTTGACCATTTATTTTACCATCCCAGCCCGGTAAATCGCTTTTCATTTCAAAAAGTAAATGTCCCCAACGATCGTAAATTCTGAAATAATTAACCTTAACTATACCCATCAATACAGGTCGTAGAAAATCATTTTTCCCATCACCACCAGGTGTAAAAGCAGCAGGTACAAATATTTCAATTTTTTTACGTGTTGTTACTAACTGTGTATCCACGGTTAAACAACCAGATGAAGTTTTTATCTGTATGGTGTATAATTGCTGATTAATACCCCTGAAAATTGGCGAATAACTTTTTTGATTATCCAAATTTATTGGAGGTGTCCATAGAACACTGTTCCCAAATTGTCTTGCCTGCAATTGCAGGGGAAAATTAAAAACTGCATCCTGTACAGGATAATTAACTCCTGGCAGGGGTGAATCAACAACGATAGTAGTCTCTTTTGTTTTAACCGGTAAAGGACAGGTGTTGCTGAAAAGTTGAGCAAAATATTTTCCACTTTGTCTTACGGTGTATTGCGAAAGAATTGCTCCGTTAATAGCAATGCTGTCCTTAAACCATTGAATGCTATCTGCAGGATTTACCCGCAATACAGGAAATGGGCCACTACCAATACAATAATCAGCATTACCTGTAAGAGTTACAGTGCTATTTACAACTTTTGGGTTTACCTGTACAGTATCTGCTGTTGTACAACCACCACCAGTACTCCTAACCGTAAGTATATAGGTTGTAGGAACAGATGGGGTTGCCATGGGGTTAGAAATATCAGGATTATCAAGTCCTGTTGCAGGGCTCCATTTATATACCAGGCCAGGCAAAGGTGCAATACCCAATTGTACGGGAACTAAATTACAGGTAGATATATCGGGACCTGCATTTGCTTTAACCGACAAGGTGTCCAGCAATTGTGCTGTAAGTGTATCATTACAACCATAACCGGCTTTTGGCGTTAATATTACCGATATTACTGAACCGGGTATAGGTAAAGGGCTTAACTGAAGTGTTTGTTGCGAACCCAATAATTGTGAAAAATTACCATTGTACCAGGCATAATTTTGAAAACCAACCGGAGCTTTTAAATTTACAACAGTATCTGATGGACAAAAGGCACTGCTTTCAAAAGAACTGCTGCATTCAGTATTTACATCCAAATAACCATAACAAAAATGATTACTGTATGTACATCCTGCAGTTTTAAAAAAAAGACGAATTGTTTTTCCCTGGTAACCATCCAGGTTTACCGATGCTGCGGACCAGTCTTTATAAAAAACAGGTATTCCACTTGTACCCTGTACCGGTGCAACTGTAAATCCAGGTAAGCCTAATCTAGATACAAAATTTAAAGATGGACAGGCAATAACTACATTATCTGTTACATTTAATGCCTCAATTTCAAACCTTGGTTGTTGAATGGTAAGATGTTCAGGATCCTGCAATACAATAGCATAATGATATATTAGTTTAAATTTATTTGCAGTAGCAGGGATAGTAAATTCATAAGAAACGCCGTCCGCATCCCTGCCTCCTATATCATTCCCTAATTTAATAGAATAACCGCTGCCGTTAGGAGAATTCTGAGGAAATTGTCCATATTTATCCAACCCATTTCCCGGATTTACAGACATAATTTCATGCCTGTTTATAACCGGCCCTCCTGCCGGAATAAGTGTAATTAAATTTTGTCCTCCAAGTGTATCAACAGTACCGGTCCAACAGGTCCATCCGTTAAAAGTTCCACTTTCAAAATCAATATTAGCAGGACATTGTGCAATTGCATGAGAAAGGCTTAAACTATTTAAAGTAAGTAACATTAAAAAGTATAAACCAAATCGGGAACGAAAAAATATTATTTTAGAAAGAATTTTCATTTTTATACAACTCAGTATTTATCAAATATTTAGTAATACTGATATTTAAAATTACCTGTATAGCACTGTAGTCCCCTGCCGGTTATGCACTTTGCCATCAATATCAACAGCTTCAATCATCCATACAACTGTTTGTGTTGCAGCAGGAACATTATTAATTTTTCCATCCCAACCCGGTTGATCACTGTTCATTGTAAACAACATTTGTCCCCATCGGTTATATATTCTGAAATGATTCACTTTTGCAAACCCAATTAATAAAGGACGTAATCTTTCATTTAACCCATTACCATCAGGTGTAAAGGCTGTTGGCACATAAATTTCAATTTTTTTATGTGTCTTTACTAATTGTGTATCCACAGTTATACATCCATTTGCAGTTTTTATTTGAATGGTATACAATTGTGGGGAAAGTCCATAAAAAGTTGGCGAATAGCTAAACCTGTTATTTAAATTAGTGGGTGGAGTCCAGGTAACATTATTACCAAATTGCCTTGCCTGCAATGGTTCGGGGAAATTAAATGCAGCATCTTTATCGGGGTATACTATTCCTTGTACTTTAGCCTCAATAGAAACATCTATTGCTTTTGTATCGAACGAAACCGGACATTGAACTGTACTTACAGATAATTTAACTTTATAGTTACCTGCTGCAGGATAATTATATACAGGAGTTTTATTATTATCGAGATAGCCATTCCCAAAATCCCAAATATAATTTATAGTTGATGCAGTATTATTAAATGTTCTGTTTATTATGGGTACCTGTAAATTTTCACAAATTGGTTTAATTGTAAAATCGGCAACTGGTGTTGGATGAACTATAACATTACGAATAATACTGTCTTTACAGCCGCCTAAGGCATCCAGCAATAATTTTACAGTGTAGTTTCCTGCTTTTACATAACTGTAATTTACGTTAGTGGTATTATTAAATGTACCATCTCCCATATCCCAACTGTATTGTAATCCCCCCGACAAAATAGTACTGCTATTAGTAAAAATAAACTGGTGCCCCGGAAAACATTGCACATCACTATTTATACTAAATCCTGCTATTGGGCTTGGGTTAACAATTACGGTAAAAGAACTATCGTCCTGGCAACCACCGGCACCCGTGGTATTTAGTTTTACTAAATAGGTACCGGGTTGTGCATATTTATGAGCTATATCATTTGAGTTGTCGAATAATCCGTCTCCAAAATCCCAGGTATAGGTTAGTACACCGGATGCAACCGTACTTCTATTGGTAAATACAAACCAATTGTTTTTAAAACATTGTTCGGGTACATCCACAACAAAAGCTGCTGCGGGACTTGGATTTACAATAACATTAAACTCACTACTGTCCGTACAACCTCCCGGAGCAGTTACCAATAATTTTATTTTATAATTCCCTTCGATTGCATAACTGTGTGTAACATCGGTTGTAGTTGCAGTTGTGCCATCACCAATATCCCATAAATATTGCAATGCTCCAGTTGCTATAGTACTACTGTTGGTAAAAACAAATTGATGTGCATTATAACATTGTATTGGCAAATTGGTATTAAAACCTGCAACAGGTGTTTCCCAAATATCTATTTGTTTTACTAAAGTAGTTCTGCTACAACCTGCTGAACTAAACAGCATAGCATAATAGGCCCCTGTTTGTGTTATATTTAATTGCGTTTGATTGGCGCCAGGTATGGCAACATTATTCATAAACCACTGAATACTGTCATGAGGCAATACTTTTAGCGATGCCGATTGGCCGCTGCCAATACAATAAGATGCAGCACCAATAAGTTGAATAGAATCACTTAAAATATCTACGTTTACATTTACCACATCAGGTGTGGCACAACCTCCGCCACTATTGGTTACCGTTAGTGTATAAGCTGTTGATATTGATGGCGTGGCAATGGGGTTTGAAATATTTGGATCACTTAACCCTGTTACAGGTGTCCATTTATAAATCCTGCCTGGCTCCGGCGGCCCTCCTAACTGAACAGGATTATTATCACAGGTTTCTTTATCGGGGCCGGCATTAGCCTGTACAGTTAAGGTATCCCATAAATTAGCGGTAAGGGTATCTAAACATCCATAGCCATTGTAAGGGGTTAGTTCAACAAAAACAGAATCCCCCGAAAGTGGTGGCGGACTTAATGTAAGAGTTTGTTGTGTACCTAAAATTATATTGTTAATATCAAACCATTTATAATTTTGATATCCAAATGGTGCTGTAATATTTACCAATGTATCATCGGGGCAAAATGTTGCTCCAACAAATGAACTTCCACATTGTGTATTAACATCTATATAGGCATAACCAAAATGAGCCACATAAATACAATCAGCAGTTGTAAAAAAAAGTCGAATCGTTTTGCCCGCCAAACCATCTAAGGTGATAGAATTTGCCGACCAATCTTTATACCATACAGGTGTACCTGTTGAATTAGTATTGGATAAAAAGAAACCCGGCAATCCACTTGTAGCTATAAAATCAAAGGAGGAGCAACCTAATTTTGTACCATCAGTTATATTATCAATATTTATTTTTAGTCTGGGTTGTTCTTCGGGAGGATGACCGGGATCTTGAAATACTACAGCATAATTGTAAATTAAATTAAATTTATCCTGCCCTGCTGGAATTGTAAAAGTATAAGAAATACCTTCGGCCAGATGCCCTCCTGTTGTGTTTCCTAAAAGAACTGAATGTCCGCTACCATTAGGACAGTTTTGTGGAAATAATCCAAATTGGTCAATACCATCTCCAGGAATAGCAGAAAGCATGGTATGCCTGCCAGGAACAGGTGCTCCGGGAGAAAATGGATCCCATGTAATAACATTTTTACCTGAAACTAAAGAAGTACTCCCTGTCCAGCACTCCCATCCCATAAAATCTCCAAATTCAAAATCAATATTTGGTGGGCATTGGGCACCAGCAGAAAAATTGAAAGTAAATAATAATAAAAAAGTTGCTAAAAATCTAAAAATGGATTGGTAAAACAACTTGTATCTATTGTAAATAATTCTCATATTATACAGTTTCTCTATGCGTGAAGATAAGGCAAAAAAATGGAAAAAAACAGGAGGGTTTTTGCTTACTATTTTTTTGAATTTACCTATTGAAATTCAACATTTTAATAAAATAATTTTCTAAACTTATTAATTTGAGGGGAATTAATAACATTTACTTCATCGCAGCATTTTTCATTTCTGTTGCAAGGTTTTTACCCAGGTATTTTTCAATCCAGCCATGAATGAGATAAATAAGGGGTGTTAACACAATTGCTACAACAAACTTATACATGTAATTGCCTGTTCCTGTAACCAGTACCTGATGTATACTCCAGGGTTCACCCTGTCCGGTTTGAATACGCTTGCCAATATAAAATGCAATAAATAAAACAACAAAACTATCTACAAGTTGAGAAATCAAAGTAGACCCGGTTGCCCTGAGCCATATATTTTTTTCACCCGTTATTTTTTTTATCCTGTGAAAAACCAAGACATCCAGCACCTGCCCAAATAAAAATGCCACCATCGAACCGAGAATAATCCACATACCCTGACCAAAAATACCCCGAAAAGCATTATCAGGTTTATCAATATTATTACCAACCGAAAAATATTCTGATGGAGACAGGTTAATTGCCCCGTTAAAAATTAAAAAAGCATAACTTATTAAAACAATAGTGAGATAAGAAATAAATTTAACACCCTTTTTTCCATAATATTCATTGATGATATCTGTCATAATGAAAACTACAGGCCATAACAACACCCCTGCTGTAAGATGAAAACTGAAAGGGCTGCCAAACAAATTAACATTGGCTCTTTTTAGTCCCAGTGTATCTTCCAGCGAAAATATTTTAACACCAATTACTTCGGCTATTAAAGCACTGGCAATAAAAATACCACCAAGTACAATATAGAGTTTAGTACTTTTATCTTTAAGTATGTTCTGTATCATCTAAAAATTACTGAAGAAAAAATAATAAATCTGTAACAAAAAGAATAACAAGTTAATAACTACAATCCAACGGGGAATTTGTTTAATCTTTTTTGTAATATACCAGTATAAACAAGCAATTACAAAAAGCAGATTGATAAAAATAGCCCCGTAACCCAAAACTACCAAAGTACTCTCTAAGGGATTTAATAAAATTTGCCCGTCAAAACTGCCGCTTTTCTTTTTAGCATTTTCCACTAACCGCATAATGACAGATATTACAAAGCAAAGGTTACAAATAAAAACAAATTTTGAGAATAAACGCATAGAATCTGATTTTTAAAAACCGGTATCATCGGCAGTAGGACCATATAAGCCAGGCACTTTATTTCCGGTAGCTCTTAAATACACTACCAATTCTCCACGATGATGGTATAAATGGTTCATTAAAAATCCACGTATTACCTGTATTCTAGCCATTGGTGGCATTAAATCTTTATCGCCCATTTTCATGCTCCACATTTCCATCATGGAATTATCGGTTGCTTTTTCCAATGCAGCTTGTGCAATTTTTACATTCTCTTCAAATTTACCAACAATATTGGATGCTTTGGAAATATCTCCTTTATCATATTTGTATGTTGACATTTCCAATACATTTTGTTCCAGGGTTACGGGATACCAATTATACACTTCAGCAATATGCGATGCCAGTTGCCCTGTAGCCCAATTTTTTTCTGATGGTTTATATCCTAATGCACTATCAGGTATGGCGTTTAAAAGTTTACGTGTATTCTCCGCTTCATGTATAAATTCGGCTAATAAAGATTGTACTAACATAAAAAAAGTTTATTTGATAAATTATTTTACAAAGTAAATTACAATTTTAATTCTTTTAGTAAAGTAAAATTAATTCCCGTTTTTTCCGGTAAGCATGGGCACAAATGAAAAATTTTCAAATACTTCTTCTTCATAACTTCCATCTCTATTTTTTGTCAATCGCAACATTCGTTGGTATGCACCTTCATCAACGGGGATCACCATTTTACCTCCGGTTTTTAATTGTTCAATTAATTTGGGAGGAATAAATGGAGCTGCGGCAGTGATAATAATTTTATCAAAGGGCGCATAAGTTGGCAAGCCTTCAAAACCATCTCCATAGAAGAATTTAAGGTTTGGATATTTTGATTTTAAAACAAAGTTTTTGGTTTTTTCAAACAAGTTTTTTTGACGTTCAATGGTAAATACTTTTGCACCCATCTCTGCCAATACCGATGCCTGGTAAATACTACCGGTACCAATTTCCAAAACTTTATCAAATGGCTTAATTTGTAATAACTGTGTCTGGTAAGCAACGGTATATGGTTGCGAAATTGTTTGGCCCTCACTGATAGGAAAGGCTCTGTCTTCATAAGCAATTTCATCAAAGGCGCTATCCAAAAAGAAGTGTCGGGGGATATTATTCATAGCGGAGAGAACCTTTTCATCTGTGATACCTTTTTCCCGCAGGATGTCCATTAATTTTTTTCTAAGCCCCTTGTGTCGGTATGTATCTTCGTAATTTCTCATATTAGCGCTCCTGCATTCATTTTATTTTTAGGGTAATTATTGGCCTTACAAAAATCTTAAATAACTATTATCTCAAAAGAATTGTACTGAACCAAGGGCAAGATAAAAAAATGCCAGGTGTTTATTCCTGACATAGTACCTGATTCAATTTTTGTAACTACTTTAATGCCATCTCCTGAACTATTCGGGCAATTTTATCATTGCAAATTTTTTCTGCTGCTGTAAAGCCTTCAGGGCTGGCCAGTGTTGTATTTACACTGAAATAAAATTTAATTTTTGGCTCCGTCCCGCTTGGCCTTGCTGAAATTTTAGTACCATCAGCAAGCGCAAACTGAAGCACATTACTTTTTGGCAGGTTTATTTTCCAGCTTTCCCCGGTTTGTAAATTTTTACCCAGTTGTAAATCATAATCCAATAATTCAGCAACAGCAACCCCATCAATGGTTACAGGAGGATTGTCACGATATCCCTGCATCATTTGAGCAATTTCAGCTGCACCATTCATCCCCTTCTTCGTGATGCTGATCAGGTCTTCTTTATACATGCCATACTGCACATATAAATCGATCATTTTTGCATAAAGACTTCTTCCCTTGTTCTTTTCATAAGCAGCCATTTCGCAAAGTAAGGCTACCGCACTGATGGCATCCTTATCCCTTACTTCATCGCCAACCATCAGGCCAAAACTTTCCTCTCCACCAATAATGTATTTTTCTTTACCCGTTTTTTCTTTTATCAAAGAAGCTATCCATTTAAACCCTGTAAGTACGTTATAACAGTTTACCCCATTGCGTTTGGCAATGGCATCTATCATATCGGTAGTTACAATTGTTTTTACCACCATGTCATTTGGCTGCGCAATCCCTTTAGCTTTTCTAGCTTCTATCATGTAATT
>JAYUTC010000169.1:0-4843 GCA_043755395.1 Ferruginibacter sp. | reverse complement strand
AAAAATTCATTTTCATCCAGCAGGGCTTCTAAAATCTTTTTTAATTTTTTATACGGTACCAATGAAAGTAATATGCCGCTTTTTTCATCAGCATCTTCTATCACCTGGTATTGATTATTTTTTTGACGGTACTCAATGAACCATTTTAAACGGCGATGAAACTCCGGTACTTTCTCCAGCAATTCTTTATCAATAACATGCACTGCAAATAACGTAGTAAGGCCAACCAGAGAGCGGATTTTAACCGGAATAAATTTTCCATCAGGCATTTTAAGTACATCATAAAAAAAGCCTTCTTCTTCATCCCAGGCTCCTTCAAAATCTTCGCTGATGTGATTGAGCGAAGCTGCGATATAAGTGAAATGCTCAAAAAATTTCGTAGCCAGGTCTTCATACACTTTATTGGCTTGTGCCAGCTCCAGCGCAATTTCCATCATGTTAAGGCAATACATTCCCATCCATGCGGTGCCATCGGCCTGTTCTAAAATGCCGCCTCCGGGCACATTATTTCTATCAAATATTCCAATATTATCCAGCCCTAAAAACCCTCCTTCAAAAACATTGTTATCCAGCTTGTCTTTACGATTAACCCACCAGGTAAAATTGATGAGTAATTTTTGAAATACTTTTTCCAAAAAAGAAGTATCTCCAACGCCGGTTCGGTCTTTATCAATTTTATATACCTGCATACAAGCCCAGGCATGCACAGGAGGGTTTACATCACTAAAGCTCCATTCATAAGCTGGTAACTGGCCATAAGGGTTCATGTACCATTCCCTTAATAATAATACCAGTTGGTTTTTTGCAAATTGGGCATCTATAGAAGCCAATGGAATACAATGAAACGCAAGGTCCCAACTGGCATACCATGGATACTCCCACTTATCAGGCATGGAAATAATGTCTTCGTTATTTAAAGTATGCCACTCACTGTTTCTTCCGGTTTTTCTTTCTACAGGAGGCACCGGCTGGCCTGGGTCGCCATTTAACCAACGGGGAATATCAATATGATAAAATTGTTTGTTCCATAACATACCGGCATAAGCCTGCCGCTGTATGTTTTGTAAATCCTTGTCAGTTGATTTGATAATGTGGTTATAAAAATCGTCTGCTTCGGCAATACGTATAGCAAATGTGCCATCAAAATTATTTCCCAATGGATCGGGTAGTGATTGTTTGCTTAAACGTAATTTAATTATCACTGAACTTTCTGCTTCTATATTAAATGAAAATACCGGCGAACATTTTGTGCCGTTTTTTTTATTATCAAATAGTTTAAAATTATTGTTGATAACAGCAGCATGAAAAACATCTTTTACAAAAGGGCTTTCATTTGAAGCATTATATAAACGTTCTTTGTTTGTTTCGTTTTCAGTAAATAATACTGTTGCTGTATTTTCAAAATAGAAGTAATATTTATCCATTTTAATGTCGGTGATATTTAATTCACCAACTGATGTGTTTTTTTCGTTCAACTCTATGGACGGCTTTTCATTTATTAATCCATACGACCATAGGTTACGCATCCACAAAGTGGGCAATACAGTTATTGGTGCATTGCTTTGAGACCTGTTGCATACGGTAATTTTAATACAAATATCTTCCTCATTATTTTTAGCATATTCTGTAAACACATCAAAGTACCGGTTATCATTAAAAATACCCGTGTCAGGTATTTCATATTCATTTTCAAACTTATTACGCCTTTGATTTGTTTGTTCCAGGTCCTGATAGGGAAAAGCAGCCTGCGGATATTTGTACAAATATTTCATGTAAGAATGAGTGGGTGTATTATCAAGATAGTAATACAACTCTTTCACATCTTCGCCATGATTGCCGTGGCTGGGTGTAAGGCCAAAGAGCCTTTCTTTTAAAATTGCATCCTGGCCATTCCATAACGCAACGGCAAAACATATTTTTTGATGCTGATCCGAAATACCGGCAATACCATCTTCGCCCCAACGATAGGCTTTGGAACGGGACATATCATGAGAAATATAATTCCATACATCGCCATTAGGGCTATAATCTTCACGTACAGTAGCCCACTGCCTTTCGGATAAATAGGGACCCCATTTCAACCAATTTTTTTTATTGGCGTAATTTTCATTCAGTCTTTTTTGTTCTTCAATAATGGTGGCTGGCATAAAAATTATTGTTGAAGATTGGATACCCGGTTTTACGCTTGCGACAATATTAAATCACTGAACCTTATTTATTTTCCAGTGTTTTTGTGGGAATAATAAACAGAGGTACCGGACTATGGTGCAGCACATTTTCTGCTACGCTTCCCATTAATATTTTATCCAACCCACGCCTGCTATGAGTACCCATTACAATTATATCAGCGTTTAATTCTTTTGCGGTGCTTAAAATTGTTTCTCCAAAATCACCATCTTTTACAATGGTTCCAATTTTAGCATCACCCAAATGTTCTTTTGATTTATCCAGGAAAATTTGTGCAGCTTTTTTTATTTCTTCCAGCGTATTTGTTTCAACTGCGTATGAATTACTAAACCCTCCAAATCCCATTATGGGAGAGTAGTTAAGAGAAGAATAATAAGTGGCAACGGAAACTACATGCAGCAAAATAGTTTGTGCATTCATTGCTTTTGCTAAATCAAAACCGGCTTCTGCAACTTTTTGTGCAGCAGGGTCATAATCTATGGCTATTAATATTTTTTTCATAACTCACTATTTAAGTTTTTATGTGATTCGGATTCTGTTTATTGTGATGGTTAAATAATAAACGATTATTTATGAAAAGCTGTTTCAATATACACTTCATATTTTGAGCCATAAACCAATGTGTTTTCATTTTTAAAATTCTTCTTTAATAATTGATTTTGCTTCCACTCCTAAATTCGACAACTGCTTTTCTACTGCTTCCATCATTGACTCAGGCCCACATAAATAAAATTTCTTCTTCAGGTCAGCAATATTTGCTTTAAGAAATTCTTCAGTAATATATCCATTAGCATATCCATTTACTTTTTCATCAGACAAAATATTAATGAAATTTTTACCTAACAGGTTTTTGAATTCCTGCTCGAGTATGATGTCGCCTTTTGCTTTGTTTGCAAAAATGAGTTTGTTATTGCCTACTTCATTTTCTGAGTGAAGAAACCTGAAAATAGAAATGAAAGGGGTTACTCCTGCTCCTCCGGCAATAAATACGCCTTCTCCTTTATATGCAATTGCACCAAATACATCATGTAAAACCAGTTCATCATTTTTATTAAGTTGCAACAATTCGTTTGTAACGCCTTTATGATCCGGATAGGTTTTTATTGTAAATTCCAGGTAGTCATTATCAGGAAGACAGGTAAAAGTAAAAGGCCGCTTTTCGTTTTGCCAATCGGGTTTATTTATAGATACTTCCGTGGCCTGGCCCGGAGTAAAAATATACTGTTCAGGTTTTTCAGTTACAATTTTTAAAACATCATGGGTAGTATGCTCAATTGATTTTATTTTTATAATATGCTGTTCCATTTCTTTTTATTTTTTAATAAATTCCCGCTTCTTCCAATTTAGTTGTGAGTGTTAATAGAAAAACAGATTCTCTGATTGCCAAAACACTGTGTGTAATACGTTCATGTAAAGCCAACATCTCTCCTTTGTTTAGTTCAATAGATTGTTGGTCTGTGTTAAATTGAAGCCGTCCTTCTAACACTTGTACACTAATGGTGCCTTTGGCAATATGCCTGGCCATTTCTGCACCCTTATGCAACGCAATAAGCACAATACGCAAGCCGTTGGTCTTATAAACCGTTATTGCATTACGGTCACTGTCCTTCCAGGTTGACTCTTTCTTGATTTGTTTAATAAAGATTGGCAAATCAATTACTACAAGTGATGCATCTATGAGACGATCACCTTCTGGGCGTTGCAAAGTGGCTTCGTTAAATTTTTCTTTCATATATATATTTTTGATAGAAACAGTGCAATGAAATTAATTTAATGATTGTCCTTGGTTACTTTTTAATGATATGATTTAATATGTTAAGCCTTCAATAGGCATCGGGAAAATAAAATCCTGGAAAACGCTGTGAGCCGCCTTCTTCACATGCTTTGCATATCGTTCAAAACTTTTGTTCAATGCTTCTCCATATTCCTTATCCAATTTATTTATAACCAAACTAACCTTATCCATTTCCTTTTTGAGTTCATTTCTTTTAGCCGCATCAAACGGAAAATATTTTTGTATTGCTTCTTCAAATGCCTCTTTAAATTCTTTTTCAACTTCAGCATAATAAGCAAGTAATAAAGGCATGGCAGTAAAAGTTTTTAAATGAGCCAATTTAATGGCATCTGCTTTTTGAGATTTATTTATTTTTACTTCATTGAAAGAACTGGATGCAAGCACTGATACCAGAACCGGGGCTTTAAATAAAATAGCCTTGTCTTCTTTTGATAATTTTTCGAATTGTTTTATCATACTATCCGGGGGTTTAAATAAACAATATTTTTTAATGCCTCTTTTAAATACAACAAATAATGCTGCTTCCTTTTAAATGGCTATTCCGTCTCAAAAATCAATTTTTATAAGTAGTAATTTACAGCGGTGCTATTAGGGGCAGGTTAATAAGATATTAGAAAGTGATTAGAAAAGATATTTTCTGCTGAGTATTATGCATTAAACAGGCTTATCTTATTGCCACTTAAGTGTTTGCCAATAAATCGAAATATTCATCATCTTCATTTTTACCGCCATAACCTCTCCCAATGGTTTAGCGAAGCCCCCGTGTATCAGCGGCAATGGTTCTTAATTCATTTTCCATGCCAGAATGTATTGCGGTTTCATGCTATTTCAAAACAATTATTAAACCAATATTAATGTAAC
>JAYUTC010000168.1:0-4862 GCA_043755395.1 Ferruginibacter sp. | reverse complement strand
GTAAAAATTATTTTGATATTGGTATTGGTTTGGGAAATGGAGCATTTAGTTCGGAAAATCAGGCAGTAAATGCAACAAGTATTGTTAATCAATCAATTTTTACACCTTCTGTTGTTTACAATTTTAAAAACGGGTTTAGTATTGGCGTAACTGGTTTTTTTACCAATGATAGTACCGGTAATTTAAAATATTATCAAACCGGATTGAGTGCTGCATATGAGTATTTTGGAAATCAGGTTCAAACGGGGATTTCCTATACAAGGTATTTGAGTGATAATAAAAAGTATAATAGTAAATCTTTATATCAAAACGATATTTACGGGTATATAAAAAAAGTGAAAGGGATTATTCAACCTGGTTTAGCTTTGGGATTTTCTACAGGTAATTATAAAGAAGTAAATCTTGCTTTAATAAGGAGGCCGTTATTAGGGGATACATTGATCAGAGATTCTACCAGCAATAAAGCCAGTTATTTTTCAGTTTCAGCAGTTGCGGGGCATGATTTTAATTTTTATACATTATTTTCAAAAAAAGATGGATTAGAATTTGTTCCTTCATTTGTAATTAATTGGGGTAGTGATAAAATAACACAAACACATACAAATAAAATTTTTAACAGGGCTGTATTTAGTAATAGAAAAAGAGTGGATGCCACAAATAAATTTCAATTACAATCAGTTGGTACATCTTTAGATCTTACCTACAGTATTGGTAAATTATATTTTCAATCTAATTTTTACTTAGATTATTATTTGCCTTCCACAACTGAAAACAGGTTTACACCCATTTATTTTTTTACTGCCGGGGTGTCGTTTTAATAAACCGTCTTAACAAAAAATTAGGTAATGTTATATGCTGTTGGCATATAACTTGAACGTTATAGGGTAACTAAAAAAATATTTATGAAAATTAAACTCTTATTAACATTAGTAATCAGCTTTACTGGTATCAGTGTTTTTTCTCAGAGCATTAAAATTGGTGCTAAAGGAGGTGCCAACATAAACAAAATAACGGGTCAAACTTTTAAAGAAAAGTTTTCTTATGGTTATCATGCAGGTGGGTTTGCTACTATTGGATTAGGCAAAAAATTTGCCTTACAACCCGAAGTGCTTTTTAACCAGGTTAATGTTGATACTTCTAATAAATTCAGTGATATATATAAACTTAATAAACTAAATGGAGTTCAGTTAAAATATATCAGTATTCCATTGTTGTTAAATTATAATGTGGGAAAACTTATGACTTTACAGGCTGGTCCTCAATTTGGTATATTAATCAATAAAAGCAATACACTGGTTCAAAATGGCCAGGATGCTTTTAAGGGCGGCGACTTAAGTATGCTTGGTGGTGTGCAGTTAAATATTTCGCATTTCAGATTATACGGGCGTTATGCAATAGGCTTGAAAAATATAAATGATATTGACAATAAGGATAAGTGGAAAAACCAAACTATTCAATTGGGAGTTGGAATTACTTTATAATTATTTTTTAAGATCGGATAATGATTAAAGAACCATCGGCATTCCATTTTATTATTGCGGATGGACTTGAAGGGGTTAAATCATCCTGGCGGTGTTGTACAATATAGTCAACACCGCTTTTTATTGCCACATCAATATCCATAAAAACACTAGGCGGCGGATAACCCGAAATATTTGCTGATGTAGAAACAACAGGTTTTCCAAATTTTTTTATCAGCTGGTTACAAAAATTATCTTTTACAATTCTAATGGCTACAGTGTGGTCTTTTGCTAAAACGTTTTCAGCAAGACCAACTACGCTTTCATAAATTACTGTAGTAGGTTTATGAATGCCTTTTATGTAGTCAAAAATTTTTAAATCGGGTTGTGCTATATATTTAGTAAGAGTATTTTCATCTGCTACTAATATTACCATACTTTTTTCATCAGAGCGTTTTTTTAGTTTAAATATTTTAGCCACAGCTTCATCATTAGTAGCATCGCAGCCTATTCCCCAAATAGTATCGGTGGGGTAAAGTATGAGGCCACCATTTTTTAAAACTGTGAGGCAATGTTGCAGGTCATTTTCAAAATTCATTTATAAATTTTTGTAAACGTTAATTACTGCATCGGCACATTTTTGTGCCGAAAAATTTTGAGCATAAAGCAAGCCTTTTTCTATCATATCAGTTCTGATATTTTCATTTTCAGTAATTGTTGCCATAGCATTGGCCATTTCAAATTCATTTAAAGGTGAAACATATAATGCAGCATTGCCAGCGGTTTCGGGCAGGCAACTTACATTACTGGTTATTACCGGTAACCCACTGCATAAGGCTTCTAAAACCGGTATTCCAAAGCCTTCAAAAATACTGGGGTAAATCATAGCAACTGCCATCTGATATATTGCAGGAAAATCTTCAGATGACTGGAATGATTTTATTTTTGCAGCATCTTGTTGGGATAAAAAAATTATTTTTTGTTGTAAATCATGCTCAGCAATATATTTTTTTACTTTTTGTAAATATTTTTTACCTTTTCCAATTACAACTAAAGGGATATTGTTTTTTAGTTGTTTTATGGCTTTGCAAATGGTTAGTAAATTTTTTCTTTCTATAATCGATCCAACATATAAATAAAATTGATTTGGTAAATTATACCTCTTTCTTACAATTGTTTTTTCCTGGCTACTTAGGGCTATTGAAAAAGCAGGGTTACAACTTTGATAGCAAACAGTAATTTTTGCTTCCGGTATTTTATAAAAATCAATGATATCCTGTTTAGTTTGCTGGCTTATGGCAATAATCTTATTAGCATTTAAACAGGCATATTTAAATTTATTTCTATAAATAAATCTGTCCAGTAAATTAAATTGTTCAGGAAATCGTTCAAAAATCAGATCATGTATGGTTACTACAGATTTAATTCCTGTTTTATTTATACCAACGGGTATTTCATGACTAAGGCCATGATAAATATCAATATGATTTTTTAGTAAATCTTTTTTTATCCAATAAGTACGCCATATACTTTTTAAAACAGATGCGGGAAACTGAACAGGGCAAACGGTATTTATATTTTTAAAATATGATGTGTTAAAAGCTGCTGTACTTTTGGGTGCAAATAGATAATATTTATTATCAGGGTGATAGTTTGCTAAGGATGAAATTAAGGTGCGGCTGTAATGCCCCAGCCCGGTGGAGTTTTGAAAAGCCCTTTTAGCATCAAAACCTATATTCATAAGTGCAAATATACTAAGAGCCTTATGAATGAATGATAAATTGCCTTAGTATCATATTTCTGAATTAAATTCGCAAAAAATATATAATGCA
Source organism: Ferruginibacter sp. (assembly GCA_043755395.1). Taxonomy (GTDB): domain Bacteria; phylum Bacteroidota; class Bacteroidia; order Chitinophagales; family Chitinophagaceae; genus Ferruginibacter. Next base: position 1,570 of record JAYUTC010000168.1, on the reverse strand, counting down.
AGATTTAATTTTAGAAGCCTGGGGTAACAGGGATTTATTGAAAGATAAAAAATATTCGGATACAGTACGGGCTGTTATTGAAGAAGTGGACAAGGGAAGATTGAGAACAGCCTCGCCAACTGAAAATGGCTGGGTAGTAAATGAATGGGTGAAGCAGGCGATATTAATGTATTTTGGTATTCAGCAAATGGAAACTTTTACTTTGCCTCCTTTTGAATTTTATGATAAAATGAAATTAAAAAGCGACTACGCTTCACTAGGTGTAAGAGCGGTGCCGCATGCAGTAGCAAGATATGGCGCTTACCTTGCAAGAAACGTGGTACTGATGCCCAGCTATGTAAATATTGGCGCATACGTAGACGAAGGTACTATGGTAGATACCTGGGCAACTGTAGGTAGTTGTGCTCAAATTGGCAAAGGCGTACATCTGAGCGGTGGTGTGGGTATTGGTGGTGTGTTGGAACCATTACAAGCCAGTCCGGTTATTATTGAAGATGGTTGTTTTATTGGCAGCCGTTGTATTGTTGTGGAAGGAGTGATTGTTGAAAAAGAAGCAGTGCTGGGGGCTAATGTTGTGTTGACACAGTCTACAAAAATTATTGATGTTAGCGGGGCTCTACCCATTGAAATGAAAGGAAGGGTACCTGCAAGAAGTGTGGTGATACCGGGCAGTTATACCAAAAAATTTCCTGCAGGAGAATATGGTGTTGGGTGTGCTTTGATAATCGGGCAACGTAAAGCAAGTACCGATTTAAAAACAAGTTTGAATGATGCGTTGAGAGACTTTAATGTGAGTGCCTGATAATATTGAATATAAAAGGTCGAATATTTTGGCTTGAATAGTAAGCGATAATTTGATTATAAAAATATTCTGCATTCGCTATTTTATATTCGATGTAAGATGAACAGAAAAATTGCAGCCAAAATATCATTAGCTGGTTTTATTGTAACCTTTATTGGTGCGGTATTATTTTCTACAAAAGCTATCATAGTTAAAAAAGCCTTTGCTGATATAAAAGTAGATGCAGTTAGTTTACTGGCTGCAAGAATGATTTGTTCTTTACCCTTTTACCTGATTATTGCTTTTTATAAAACAAACCAGGAGACCAATAGAAAACTTACTGCAAAACAATGGTGGTTTTTAATAGTGCTGGGCTTAACGGGTTATTATATAAGTAGTTTTTTAGATTTTGTTGGCCTTCAATATATTTCTGCCGGGCTGGAGCGGTTGATTTTATTTTTGTATCCCACCATTACGGTTTTAATTACTACTTTATTTTTTAAACAAAAAATTTCCACTCACCAAAGGCTGGCGCTTTTACTCACTTACCTTGGTATTGCCATTGCTTTTTATGGCGAATTAAAAATTGATACGGGCAATGCAAATTTTTACTTTGGTAGTCTGCTCATTTTTTTATGTGCCATTACCTATGGTTTTTTTGTTGCAGGCAGCGGCCAATTGATTCCGCAGATAGGGGCAACAAAATTTACTGCGTATGCTATGACAGTTGCTTCACTTGCAGTGTTACTTCATTATTTTTTTAATGGTAATTTTATTGTATTGCAATCC
>JAYUTC010000167.1:0-35710 GCA_043755395.1 Ferruginibacter sp. | reverse complement strand
TTCCGGGGTCATCACATACATACTTACATCACAGTAATCCAGAATTGAAGCATCGCTTTGTCCTACACCAGCTGATTCGAGAATAATAAAATCAAAGTGGGCAGCTTTACAAATATCAATTGCTTTTTGTACCGCTGCACTCAATGCAGTATTATCTTCCCTGGTTGCCAGGCTTCTCATATAAGCTCTTGGATGAGAAATGGCATTCATTCGTATCCTGTCACCTAATAAAGCACCACCGGTTTTTTTCTTCGATGGATCAACAGAAATTACGGCAATGGTTTTATCCAGATAATTATTAAGGAATCTTCTCACAATTTCATCTGTAACACTACTCTTACCGGCACCTCCTGTTCCCGTTATGCCTAAAACAGGGGCCCCCTCTAAATCTCCCCCCACGGGGGAGATTTTAGACCCTGATAATTGCTGCCACTTCTCTTTTATCTTAGTGGTAACAGCATCTATGTTAAACAAAACTTCATCGTTTGTAAATCGAATTACTGTGTAGCCTATTTCATTTAGTCTCTCTGTTCGCTGCTCATCGCTCTCTTTATTTTCTGGTAATTGATGAATTAATCCATCAACTTCCACTACTAATTTATTTTCAAGGGCAATAAAATCAATTATGTATTTATCAATAATATGCTGACGTCTGAATTTTATTCCTGCTACTTGTTTATCTCTTAAATATTGCCACAATACATTTTCGGCTTCAGTAGGTTTACTTCTATGCTGAAATGCAAACTCCTTTAAAGATTTATAATAAAATGGATCAGCCGTTTCGAAGTATTCATGTGAGGATTTACCATTCAATAAGTGTTTATAAGGCTCGCCGTTTTCTGCTAATGTTATTGACCGGGCTATAGCTTTTATATCCTTCCACTCTTTAAGAGCAAAAAAGTTATTCCCGTCAGCAGAGTCGGAAGTCCCCTCTTTGGGAGGGGATTTAGGGGAGGCCGTTATTGCAAAGTCGCAGGAGATAATAACATCTTCAATCATTCCTTCAAGTCCCATTCTCCTCCCATCATCCGGACTGTAAATTTTTGTGATACCATAATTATGCAGTTCTTCAATTTCCGAAGGATGAATAGTGCCGCCACCGCCGCCGAATATTTTTATATGGCCACAACCATTTTCGTTCAACAAGTCTTTCATGTATTTAAAAAACTCAACATGGCCACCCTGGTAACTGGTAATTGCAATACCCTGTACATCTTCCTCAATGGCGCATTCCACAATTTCAAGCACACTTCTGTTGTGGCCCAAATGAATTATTTCGGCACCCTTTGCCTGCATAATACGACGCATAATGTTTATTGCAGCATCATGACCATCAAATAAACTTGCAGCTGTTACAATACGAACTTTATTATTTAATGTAAAACCCATAAAATAAGAAATAATGTTTAATCGGTCAAAAACACATTCTGCAACTAGGTAATGCAAACAGAAATAAAATGTTCTATTTACTTTAAAAATGCGTTAAACCCTTATATGAATTTCCAATCGTTTAACAAAAATAACGATTAAACCCTGTATTAATTTTTTGAGGGCTTTGATTTTGTCTTAAGTAATTTGGGTACATCAACCAAAATACCTGCACTAAAATTAAAAGATCGGTAATCCACAAACCTGCGGCTCATTAAAAAAGACATCCCCAGCTGAAATTCAAGCTGAAGACCTGGCAATTTTTTAAATCCAAAGGTATTTACAACCGCGGGCTCCCAAAAAAGGCTTGGGCTGATGGTAAGGCTGTCTAACACATAATTATTTAATTCTGTAAAAGTATAATCGGTTATAATATTATTAAAATATTGCAGGCTAAGCCTTGATGAAAATGAAGCGGCATAATTTTTTTTACTCCTTACCATAATAGCAGGTTGAAAAAACAACTTGGTTACACTCATATTGTGAAACTTATTATGAAACACATTGTTGCGATCTCTGCCTTTATCTGTAAAATTGGATTTTCCAAAGCCTATACCTGCAAAAATTTGAAAGATGGCCAACTTATTACCATTAATAGCATGAAAATAACCTGCACCAATTTCGGTTAGGTTTCGTTTGTAATTAATAACAGTACTATCAAGGCTAAAGGAATCAAAATCGCCGGCATTTCTTTCTGTTCTGTTAAAGTAATTTAATTGCAATGCCCAGTGATTGGAAATAGCATAAGCTGCCTGCAAATCATATCCACGGGCTTTACCGGTTGTTGATACATTTTCTTTTACAACATTATCTCCAAAATTGGCAGAATAATTTGCTGCCAGTTTACTATCGCCTTTTTGTGTTAGCACAGGTACATTATGTGCGGTTGGGCTGTATACATATCTTGGTGTGTAGCATGAAAACAATTGACAAAGGGCAATTGGCAATAAAAAAAAATATACAATTTTATTTATCAATCAGCTCATTTTAAAAGTGAGTGCCGCAAAATCTTCAATACTTAATGCTTCGGCTCGTTTAGTAAAAATATTGTCTTGTAAAACTTCTGTTGTAAATAAACTTTTTACTGCATTTCGTAATGTTTTACGGCGCTGGTTAAATGCGGTTTTTACCAATACCCAATATGCCCTGTCGCTTTTTACTTTTAATGGTGTTGTTCGTCTTGTTAATCTAATTACTCCGCTTTGAACTTTTGGTGGTGGATTAAAGCAGTCATTACTTACATCAAATAAATATTCCACATCATAATATGCCTGCACCAATACACTTAGTACTCCATAAACTTTACTGCCCTCTTTAGATGCCGTCCTTTGTGCCACTTCTTTTTGAAACATACCAATTACACAGGGAACATCATCTTTCCACTCTAAAATTTTAAATAAAATTTGTGTAGAAATATTATAAGGAAAATTACCAATTACGGTAAAAGGTTCATCAAATGGTTTTTCAATATCCAAAAAACTTTCATGTATAATCTTTCCCTGTAATACCCGATACTTTTCATGCAGATAATCTACTTTTTCTTTGTCAAGTTCTACTGCCTTTAAATTGATACCGGGTAATAGTATTAAATATTTGGTTAACGCACCTGCACCAGGCCCCACTTCTAATAAATTAGTAAAAGATTGTTGCTGTAAGGCTGTAATAATTTTTTGAATGATAATTTCATCCTTTAAGAAATGCTGGCCCAACGATTTTTTAAGTGTATACATTAAAACAAAAGTAACATCAATAATTGATTATGTCAGTTGTAATAACATAACCCTAAAACAAAAAATGCCCCTCTTTTAAAATGAGGGGCATTAATAAAATTACTATTATTATAAACTTTACTTTGCCAGAATCAGTTTATGCGTTACAATTTCATCGTTCACAAGCACCTGAAGTGAGTATACGCCTGAACTGTATTTAGTTAGATAATTCAATTGAACAGTATTATTCCCTTTGATTACTTTTTGTTTTTGAAGTAATACTGTTTTACCAATATTATCTACCAATCTTATGGTTACTTCAGATTCTTTTTCCACAAAGAATTTAACTGCAACATAGTCTTTGGCCGGGTTTGGCATAATGCTTACCGTTGTTCGGATTTGGTTTTGCCTAACCACTAAAACATTACTGTATTTTATTTCTCCTGCTTTACCAATTACTTTAAGCCTGTAATAAATAATATCATTACTTATTCCGCTTATATCATCAGTAAATCCAAAACTTTGCTGTTCGTTTAATTTTACTGCATCCGATACAATGCCTGATTTGGTATAAGTTGAATTGTCAAGGCTTCGTTCAATTTCGAACCGTAAAACTTCTTTTAAAGCTATAATTGTCCAGCCAAGTATTACCTGTGTATTTTGAGGAACTCCTGAAAAATTAAGGAATTGAACCGGTAATACAACCCCCACGTAACGCCAGTCTCTGTCAATTTGTGCAACCGTTTTTTTCTGTACCGTTGCTTTCGTTCCCGGGGCGGCATCTCCTATTATATTGCCTCCATTTCCCATTTTATAAGATGTACCTTTTATATTAGTAACTGAATTCAAAGAATCAAAACGATTATCTAAACCATCACCATCAGTATCTAATCCGGTTAAGGTTAAAATTTCATCACAAAAACCATTAAGGTTCCAATCATTACCTTCACAAACATCCGGCGAACCATCGCCATCTGTGTCAAGATCCCTGTAATCAGGTATAAGGTCACCATCATGGTCATAAACAAATATACCTGCGCCTCCAAAGCCAACAACATTATCATAAGTATTTACTAAACCATCACCATCAGTATCTGTTACGCCAGGTAATAAATATCCAATTGTTGACATACCTTCTATATTATCAGGTATCCCATCATTGTCGGAATCTATATCAAGGTAATCGGGATTACCACTGGCATCTGTATTTCTTAAATTTAGTACAGGCATTACCGATACAGTTGTTGACCAACCATTGGCACCAATTACTCCATCCACAATACCATTTAAATTGGCATCAGGTAAACCAGCTTCTATTACATCTACAATGCCATCACCATCACTATCCATATCATATGCACTGGGGCGTAAATCTCTATCTAAATTTTTATTTGGCCAAGTATCTGCTCTGCCATCTGCATTTCCATCTGCACCAGTTAATAATAAAGCTGTTCCATTAATGTAACCATCATGCAAACCATCACCATTACCATCTACAAAGCCATCAATAATACCATTGTTATTTACATCGGGGCCACTTGCTTCCACTACATCGGGTATACCATCATTATCACTATCCAGATCAAGGAAATTAGGTACTGCATCCCCATCTAAATTAGGAACGCCTAAACCTGTTCCGGAGTTATTGGCACCGGTAATATTTACATCCACATTTTGTGATAAGCCATCACCATCAGTATCAGTAAAATTATCAATCTTTCCATCACCGTTAGTATCCACACCATAAGCCTCCACAACATCCGGTATACCATCATTATCACTGTCTAAATCCAGCATATTTATAATACCATCTTTATCTGTGTCAAAGTTATCATCTACACCATCTCCATTTGTATCAATACGGCCGGGGAATGTTGGATCAAGATAATTAGGTATACCATCATTATCAGAATCGCCATCAGCCTGAAAATCATCGTTAATAAAATCATTATTATAATCCTTATAACCGGCATATCCTGTATTAAAAGCATTAGCCAGAGCTGCAGCTATATTACTTTCTACAAAATCGGGAATACCATCTTTGTCTTTATCAATATCGCAACTAATGTTTACCGTTACAGACTGGCAAACTGTAGTATTACAATCGCCTTCTGCCAAAACATAATAAGTAGTAGTAACTGCCGGGGTAACATTTATGCTGGTGCCGCTACCTACTAACGTTGAGGAACAACCACCAGTATACCATTTCCAGGTTGCATTAGTACCTAAAGTACCGCCTACCTGGCTTAATGTTACGGATATGCCCGGGCATATGTTATTCTTATTTTTACTTGCCGATGTTGCAGCAATGGATAGTTGACCTACAGTAACTACTTTCGTTACACCACCGGTTATAGCCGTACAAGGTGCTGTGGTATTTTGAATGCGAACCCAATACGTGGTTGTAACGGCAGGTGACGCTACATAAGTTGAACTGGTAGCTCCTGCTATCGGGCTAACGCCTACAACAGCACCGGTGCCCCATTGATAATTGGCGCCGGTTCCAAGTACACCACCGTTAGCTGTTAATGTTGTTGATGCTCCAATACAAATATCGGGTCCGGTTATATTGGCCGGGGCTGTTGAAGGTTGATTTACTGTTACCACCAGCGTTACACCTCCTGTTATAGCTGAACATGGTGAGGTTGTATTTTCAACACGAACCCAATACGTGGTTGTGCTGGATGGAGATACTGAAAGTGTTGAACTGATTGCACCTCCTATCGGGCTCGTACCTACTACAGCTCCTGTACCCCATTGGTAGTTGGCACCAGTTCCAAGGGTTGCTCCAACAGCTGTTAATATCACTGAACTTCCATTGCATATAGTAGTTGATGGTGCAGAAATACTTGCTGGTGCAACAGATGGTGCCACTCCGGCCAACCTTACACCAGGTGAAATATATTGACAACCCGCAATACCTATATTACCCTGAGCCGCAATTATTACCCTGTAATATCTTCCTGTATCTGATGCAATAACCGGATTAATAGTATAAGTAACTGAGGTAGCGCCCCCTATATTTGTCCATGGGCCTGCGCCCGGGGCAGGAGACCATTGCCATTGGTAGTCTTTAGTACCCGGTATTACTGCAGGGTCTGATAATACCCCTGTAAAAGAAACTGATGAACCCAAACATGCGCCACCCGGAGATCCCAAACTAACTGTTGGTGTGGGATCACATACGCCATATTGAATATCATCTAAAGCAATATCATTACCACATCCACCCGGTGCTGCATTTAATAATTCCACAATAATATTGGTATAGCCCGGAGGCATTACCCACTTCATACCTAATTGTTGCCATGATGTAGTGTTAATATCTCCGGTTGTAAACTGTGTAATTGTTAGTCCCGTAGTAAGATCTCTCATTCTAACTAAAACTTTTGGATATTTAAATCCTCCCAAACCATTACACACAACCTGGTAAGCTGCATTTCCAATAAAAGAAGCCCAAAAAGACAAAGAGTATTGCTGACCCGGACAAGCAACCGGCAATGTATCCCGATACATAATACTTGCTGATGCATCTGCATTTATTAATAGCATTCTACCATTTAAATTGCCAGTATGATCTCTTAAACTAATCCAGTTGGCAATATCTCCTTTCCTTGCAGTATCCGTTACGGTATATCTGTTTACAGCCAATGGTTGAATAGCTGTTCCTATATATGTACTACTGGCCGATGGCACTGCAACTGATGGAGGAATTGATCCAACAAGGGCTATACCTGTACCAAAATCCTGATTGTACAAAACCTGGCTGAGTATAGAACATGGTGGCGTGGTAGGAGTAAGTAGTATTACAAACGGAGTTGGTTGTCCCTCTCCAAAATCATCAGTTTTATCATTTTGGTTTAAATCTGGATTAGATCCATTGGTTGATGAATCCTTAAGTGCCACATTCTTAAACCCATTGGCAGTTGCAATGGCACTGTTATTATATACAATACCACTTGTGAGATTTGATAACCTGCACGAAATACGAATAGTAAAATTATTATTAGCCACAGGATAACAGGGAAGCCCCTGACCGGCAGCCAATAAGTTGATATTTGAATTGCCATTGAATAATCCATTTAAAGTAACTCCTGCCGGATTACTGGTAAGCACTGCCGTTACGTTGGAAAGATTAGCTCCGCCATTTATTGTTGCTAAATTATCTGTTAACTGTACATTGGTTAAGGGTACATTACCGTAGTTTCGGGTATATACATCATATATAATATCATATTGCCCGGGTGTACCCGTAGCAATAGCAGATATTAATTTTTTTGATGGCCCGATACCAGAGTTTATCTGTGTCATATCGGTTGAATAAATACCTTTACCTGCGGCATAGGTATAGGTGATACCGGCAGTATCACCTGTAACGCCATCAATTCTTTTAAAAACACAGCCTGCACCAGGGCTATAAGATGCAATTAAATCACCACTACCATAAGCCAAACCCGGTAACCCGGTTTTTCCTGATGGTAATTTAACCGTATCAATATAGGTACATTTTATATGTTTGGTTGGGCCGCCTGCACTACCATAATCAGGAGTAAATAATTTATTATTAAATACAAAATACATTTGTCCGCTTGGGCTTAAAGTAATATCGCCTGTACCAACATTCCATATATTCATTGCCGTTAAATCTAAAGTATCGGGTATGCCTATAAACCCTGTTGTAAAATTTACCTGGCGCAATGTACCTCTGTAAGGGCCGGTTGGGTACAATTGGGCAAACTCTAATTGCCATCCAATTCCATTGGCATCAAAAGTAATACCTCCAATATCAGTATTAAAAGTTCTCAAAGTATCTAAACCTGGTGCTACAGGCATTGGGCAGGTTGTAGGGCTCCAGCGCCAGATATATGATTTATAGGGTGCTGCTATATTATAATCTGTCCATACATAATATATCATTTGATCGGCAGGGTTATACGCAATACTTGAATTAAAAATTGTAAAAGGTTTATTAGCAGCGGCATAACCTGAAAGTGGTGCAAAATTGGTTCTTAACACCGGTTTACAGGCTGTTATTGCTGTAGGAGAGTTTGTTAAATTTGGGGTTAAATAATTTAAATAATAAAGAGAATCCACCCCACTTCCACAGTTATTTCTACCAAGCCCTAATGGGTTACTGTATGTAGCAGGTTGTGCCTTGGCTATTTGCACAAAGCACATCAGGCTAAATAAAAAGAGTAATTGTCTTTTCATAGGAGTACGTTTTAAAAAAGATATTAGACAACCAAATACATTAATGACGTACTACAAATTTTTGCGTTGCCGATATCTTACCTGATTGCATTACCTGCACCATGTAAATACCGGACGGTAAATTGTTAATATCAAAATGTATAAAATTGTTATTAGTTGTTGTTTCAATTACCACCTTTCCTTCTGCATTTGCCACCCGAACTGTTGCTTTATCCCGGTTAATATTATTAAAACTGATATTAACTACATCACTAACAGGGTTAGGCGATATTATTAATCCTTTATTTATGGACTGCTGCACTTTTACAATTCCGGTATACTCTTCTTTTGAGGCAGTATAAATTTTAGCCCTGTAAAAAGTTGCAGATGAAAAAGGCAACAAATCATTAAACTGATAATTACTTATTAATCCAGAATTACCTGTTTTTATCATAGCGCCGTCATCAGTAAAATCTGTACCATTGGCACTTTTTTGTAAGATTACTTTTTCAATGGGCTCGTTGCCTGTTAATGAAAGATTTATTTGGTTACCAACTGTGGTTTTATGAGCATCAAAATCAACAACATTAACAGCTAATGTAACCAGTTTTACTGTTGAACCTGCCGACATGGTTTGATTAAAAGCATCAAAGGTTACTGTAGTTGGGGTAAATGATAAACTGTATGCCAATAAGTTACCCGGAATACTTGCACCAATACCGCTACTCATACCTGCCTTGGCAAGATTATTACCATCTATATCATAAATAACTATGGTGGTATCATTGGCTGGTAATGCTCCCTGTACTCTTAATACAATAACATTATGAAAATAGCTGGCTGTTGCACTTGCTGTTCTTGTTTGTGAAGCTACACTTACAACCAGCGTTTTGGTAGAAGGAGTATTCCAATTAATAACTGTAGTGGGATGCCCCTGACCAATTACCCAATCATTAAAGAATGGAGTTAAGTTATAACTAAGTACTGTATTAAAATTATTTTTTAAAGAATCGGATGTAGCAGATCTGTAACCAGAACCATTTGTGGAATCAAGATAATTACGGCAGGCCAAAAAGAAATTATTATCGCCGCTTAATGCCCTTAGCATAGATACCACCATACAGCCCCTATCGTAAACAGCCGATGTGTTTGAACCTGTCCAAACCTGGGCAGAAGTTGTAAAGCTTGTAATTCTTGTTCTGTTTGTTGTTAGTGACCTGGCTGCTGTTTTAGCTGCACTTAATTCTGAAACAGTATTTAAACCTGTTGCAGGAACCAATTCACCTGCCAATGCTTCGCCATAACGGGCAAAACCTTCTGCTAACCAAAGATCTGCCCATGTGGCAAAAGTTGCTTTATCACCAAACCATTGGTGCATCAGTTCATGACACAATGTGGCCTGGCTGGTTAAAGCATTACTTGCTATTGCTGAAAAAGTTTGATGCTCCATGCCGCCTGCGCCACCCAATCCCTCATAAAATCCATGTTTTTCATTTTTATATGGATAGTCGCCAAATTTATTACTAAATGCAACCACTACCTGGTTTACTATATCCATTGCATTTGTAATACTGGTATAGGTACCCGCAGTTTTTCCTCTAAAAAGATTATATACTACCTGCACATTAGTTCCTCCGATATTAATACTTCTGTAATAACGGTTATACCTTGCTACAGATACGCAAACAAGATAAGATGCCATTGGATACCTGTTTTTAAAAGTAAAAGTCCTGCTTCCACCAGATATTGCAGAATCTACCAATTTACCGTTAGTGGCAACCCAAAATGTATCAGGTCCGCTCCAGGGTGTATTAACTAAAATATCAATTGAATCAATTTTATCCTGCATATCTGCCTTACATGGCCACCAATCTCTGTCCTCGTATGATTCTGATAAAGTATAAATATAATTTTGCCCGCTTGTGGCATCAGTAGTTTTTTGGTAACCCTCAGCTGCTCCCGAAACAGCAGGAGGTACTCCATGATAATTAACTACCACAGAATCTAAAGTACCCGAAGCAACTATTGTTGACGGCAGGGTTATAGTTAATACATTAGAAGCACTAACCGACCTTGTGCAGGTAATACTATGATAGGTTACAACAAGGCTTGCATTATTAAATGCGCTCTGTCTTAAATCAAAAGTAATGGTAGAAACATTTGCTACTATTGTTTTAAAATATGTTGTAACTGTACCTTTAATTGCCTTGGTAGAATCGGGGTTAATTCTCCACCAGATACGATGGTAAACTACATCAATATTGGCACCGGTGCCACTTTGCCCCGTAAAATTTGGAACAATTTCATTTTTACCTGATGGAATATTTTCATTGGAATTAGTACCCTGATGATAAAATAATTTTTTACCATCAGAACTTTGCGCAAAAGAGAATTGCACAAATAATAATGTCACTACAAGTATGTAGATCTTTTGTTTCATTAGATTTAGATTTACTGGTTTTAATGGATATTAGAATACAACTGTAAATATAAACGTAAAGAAATAAAATAAATTGTAGCCCTTATTACAATTTTTGTCATTTTTTTACTACAGCCCCAAGAAAATTTACCTGGTAGTTTTACGGCAATTTATATCCCCTTTTTTAATCTACGTATAAATTTTATAAAAAAAATTAAATTAACCCAATGGGTTTATATATCTCAAAAAAAAATTAACAACTAAAATAGTATTTATACTTATCTGCTAAACATGGCTTGTTGGATTTATACAATAATTATTATTTAGCTGCGTTTTTACATAATAGATAAATTCCATATTTATGAAGAAAAACTATTTACTAGCAACATTAATTTGCCTTTCAAACATTGCTTTTGCCCAACTTACAGTTACTTCTAATCCTTCAAGTAGTACAGTATGTGCAACTAATTCCACAACTTTAACTGCTTCGGCTACGCCAGTTAGTTATACAGTAGCAGCAATAGGCAATAATGCATACGATCCTACTATGTATGCCACAACAATTCTTGTGGACCAGATAAACGCCATTTTTGAACCATTAAGTACAGGTACACTTGATGATGGCCGTTGGGATGCCATTACTTTACCTTTTACATTTCGTTTTTATGGCAATACATTTAATTCTGTAAATATCAGTACTAATGGCTGGGTTGGTTTAGGAAACAGCAATACTACAACAACAGGGTATGGTGTTGTATTACCAAATGCAGCTGCACCTAACAATGTTATTCATGCCATAACATCCGACTTAACTTTTGCCGGTGGAACCAATATCGCAATTCTTCAATATTTTGAAGACGGAATTAGCCCGAATAGAAAATTTATAATAGATTACAGCAATTTAAAATTCTTTGGTGCCACTGGCACTGCGGATGTTCAGGTTATATTATATGAAACAACCAATGTTATAGAAATTCATACAACAAACTGCACAAATACTTCTGCATTTAAAGCACAGGGTATTGAAAACAGCGGAGGAACAGTAGCAGCTGTTGCTACAGGCAGAAATAATATAAAAGTATGGACAGGAATGCCGGATGCTTACAGATTTACACCTGATGTAATTAGTTTTACCTGGTCGCCATCAACAGGTTTAAATACTACATCGGGGGCAACAGTAATTGCCACACCTGCCAATACAACTACTTATACAATTAATGCACTTAATCCTTCAAATGGCAATACAGGAAGCACTACAGTAACTGTTACAGTAGATCCTGCTTCTTACACTTTAGCAGCTATAGCAGGTGGCCCGCAAATTTGTCAAAATATAACCGTTTCTCCCTCGGGCACTATTTACCGTGATGGAAACTGTAATATTATTTCAAAAATTCTTCCAACCGGAGGCGCAACTGCAGTAACAAATTCAATAAATACCTGCATTAAATTAGATACCGGAGCTACCAAAAGAAACACATCTACTTTATATGTAAGAAGAAAATATGATATTGAACCATTGCTTAATCCGTACCCGGCAACATCAACAGCAGACATAACTTTATATTATTTACAAAGTGATTTTAATAATTATAACCTAAGGGCAGCCGATAGCGGACACAAATTATTACCAACAGGCCCTGCAGATGTTACCGGTATAAGTAATCTTGTGCTAAAGCAATGCCATGGTACCGGAACAAATCCAACCAACTATACAGGCCCAACACAGGATTTTACAACAGCTGTCAGTGGCTTTACTGTTGTTTGGAATGCAACACGTAGCTGGTGGGAAGTAACTGTACCGGTAACCAGCTTTTCTGGTTTCTACATTACCAGTGGTTTAACAGGTGTACTTCCAATTACGCTTGAATATTTTAAAGGTATACAGGTTGATAACAAACATTTGCTAAACTGGAAAGTTAACTGCACATCTGCCAATGTAACTTTTGAAATACAACGCAGTGGCGATGGACAACACTTTATTCCTATTGCATCGCTTACAGCCGACCAGGTAAGATGCAGCCAGCCATTTGATAATATGGATGCAAAACCTTTAAGCGGATTGAATTATTACCGAATAAAAATTATTGACCCTAATGATAAATCGTATTTCAGTAATACCATATCATTCATGCTAAAAACAAAGGGGTTTGAAATATTAAACATAAGCCCTAACCCGGTTGCAAAAGAAAATGCGGTACTTAAAATTAATACTGGCGAAAAATTGCAGGTAAATATCAGTATCTCTGATTTTTCCGGAAGAATAATTCTTACCCAGGCAGCTCAATTGCTACCGGGCATTAATCAGGTTACTTTAAATACACAATCACTTGCCAGAGGAGCATACCAGGTCACAACATATTCCCCTGGTGAAACCCCAAAAACAGCAAGATTAATTAAGCAATAGTTTACTAACCCTTATTATAATACCTGTCTGGGCAGCATTAAAAGCTGCCCAGTTTTTTTATAAAGTCATGTTTTAATCAGTTAACGTAAGATATTGTATTTTTACTTTTTAATAGAATAACTTATGAGTTCGAATATAGATTACAAACCCGTTATTGGTATTAGCTGCGGCGATTTAAACGGAATTGGTATTGAGTTAATAATAAAAACACTTGGGGACAGCAGAATACTGGATATCTGTACTCCTTTAATTTTTGCAAATAACAAAGTCATTAATTTTTACCGTAAAAGTGTACCTGAAATTAATATCACTTTTACAAGTATTAAAGAGTATAACCGTATAAATCATAAACAGGTAAATCTTTTTAACTGTTGGGAAGAAGAAGTGAATATCACTCCGGGCATTTTGAATGAAATTGGTGGTAAATATGCTGTTAACAGTTTAACCATTGCTGCACAGGCATTAAAAGAAGGTAAAATTGACGGGTTAGTTACTGCGCCAATCCATAAAAATAATATTCAAAGTCAGCAATTTAGTTTTACCGGTCACACCCCCTATTTAAAGAATTTATTTGGCGCTGCAGATGTTGCAATGTTTATGATTGCAGAAAACATTAAAGTGGCTTTACTTACTGAACATGTTGCAGTAAAAGATATAGCCCAGTATATTACCAGAGAAAATATAATCAGCAAACTTCAGGTAATAAATAATTCTTTAAAAAGAGATTTTAATATCACCAAACCAAGAATTGCTGTATTAGCATTAAACCCACATGCCGGTGATGAAGGATTAATTGGAAAAGAAGAAGAAGAAATTATTAAGCCAGCAGTAAAAGAAGCAAAGCAACGGGATATTTTTTGTTTTGGCCCCTATCCTGCCGATGCATTTTTTGCCAGAGGGCAATATGAAAAATTTGATGCTGTTTTGGCAATGTATCATGATCAGGGGCTTATCCCTTTTAAATCACTTGCAATAGGTGAAGGTGTAAATTTTACTGCCGGAATAAAAGGTGTAAGAACCTCTCCCGACCATGGTGTAGCTTTTGATATTGCAGGCAAAGGAAAAGCTGATGAAGCCTCATTTAGAGAAGCTATATTTAAATGTGTAGATATAATAAATGGCCGTAGAGAGTTTGATGAAAATTATAAAAATCCTCTTAAAAAAATTAGTGCCGGTATGCTTGCCAGGGCAGTGGATGAAAAAATTATTGAGGATTAATTTTAAGAATGTAAAGTTTGTTGTTAGTAATTATTTACAACCAATTACCTTAATTTTATTGAAAAACAGCATCGGCTATCCCTTTATTTATGGTATAGGAACTGAAGGTGATTTCTGCCCTGCCCTTTTTATTTTTTGTTTTATCTTCTGTTTTTTTTACCTGGCTACCATCATCAAAATCAAAAGTTACACCCTTTGGAAGTTTATAATCCCTGGTATTAAAAGAGAAAATTATTTTATCAGGTAAACTGTACGCTGCATACTTTCCATAAATCATTTCCAGTTCGTAACTGCCATTTTCTCTTGTAGTGGTCTTTGCTTTTCGGATAACCAGGTTGGTTTCATCAATAAATAAAGTGGATAATACTACATCGGCATTATCATCTTCGGGCAGAAGTTTTACAACTTTTAGCGTGATACCATTTAATTTTTCGAAGCCTGCATCCAAAACAGTATACTTATCCCCGTTAATAATATTATTTAAATTAATGTTAACCGCCCCTTTGGGCACAAAAGAAATTCCCTTTTCATTTTTAATTTTAAGTCTGTTAGGTTTTTTAAAATATATTTTAACACTGGCTACAGGAATTTTTAAAAACGTTACATTGGTTTTCAATTTTCCTGAAGCTACATAATCATTTACAATTTCAATTTTATCTTTTACTTTTTGTACAAGCAGCTTAATATCCTGTGCTGGCGAAAATAATGGGCTGCCAATAAACACCGGTAAAACAATTCTCAATAAAATAAATGACTGTATTTTTTTCATTTTATGATAAAATATCTTTTCGTTTAAAAACAATAACAGATGCAGCTACCAATATAAAAATATGTGCCAGTAAAATGAATAAACTTTTTCTTATAGCCGGCCAGTTTTCAATACTTCCTTTAATAGTTTCTCCGTCATCGGTAGTGCCAATATAAAAAAAACCTTTCCATCCTACCAGGTAAGAAGTAAATAAAAAAGGTTTTACATTTTTATCTATAATGGGAACATTAATATTAGAAATAATGGTACACACAATTACAATACATACAGTAGCTATAATGGGTCCAATGGAATTTTCTGCAAAAATTGAAAGAAATAGTGACAAAGCAGCAATAACAGTAAGTGCCACTGATGCGTAAGCTAAAGCAGCTATGTATCGCCAAATAATATCATCTTTTGTAATTAATAGAATTTGTGACTCTTCGCCCTTTGACCGGAAAATAAGCATATCATCTGCTCCAAAAATCACCAGGCTTAATAATAAAGAAGTTATTGCCATCCACATGAGTAATAATATTGTAAAAATTGTTGCAGCAGCAAACTTTACTAAAATTAACTGTGTACGGCTTATGGGCTTTGAAATAAGCAGTCTTAATGTACCCATATTTGCTTCACCTGATATTGAATCGGCTGCAATTAATGCCACCAGTATGGGTACCTGAATTAATAATGTATTCAGGATGATATAACACATAAAGTATCCATTGATAGCCTTTACTCTTTCAAACTCAAAAGTATCTTTTACACTTTGAAGCATCAAATCCATATAATTCTGCCCATCTGCTTTAAATGCAAATTGAAAAATAAATACAATTGCTGCAATAGCTATAAATGCAATATAAGTACGGGGCCGTTTAGAAATTTTAAACAACTCAATTTGCAATAGTGTCCACATAATTTTGTTGAGTTGTAAGTGAAAGAAAATAATCTTCTAAAGAATGCCTGGGCTGAATGGACAATATGCCGATTTCCATTTTAGCCAGATCATTTGCCAGTTGCGGTATACCCGTTTTATTCATTTGCATTTTTATAATGCCATCAGATGGCAAAATACAGGAAGCCCAGATGGATTGAGCCAGTTTATTTTTTGCTTCGGTATTGTTTAACGTTTCAATCTGTACAATTGT
This sequence comes from Ferruginibacter sp., assembly GCA_043755395.1. GTDB lineage: Bacteria > Bacteroidota > Bacteroidia > Chitinophagales > Chitinophagaceae > Ferruginibacter. The sequence goes on along the minus strand of JAYUTC010000167.1, from coordinate 19,446 downwards.
TTTGGCAGGATCCAGTAATGCTGAAGCATTTCCCTCAATCACTTTTTTCCCTTTATTAATAATTAATATTCTATTGGCAATTATTTCAATTTCGCTGAGTAAGTGAGATGATACAACAATTGTTTTACCCAAATCTTTACTCAAATGCAAAATAAGGTTGCGCATATCAGCAATTCCCTGTGGATCTAATCCGTTAGTTGGTTCATCTAAAATAATCAGCCGGGGATCATGTACTAATGCAACAGCTATACCTAAACGCTGTTTCATTCCCTGACTGAAAGTTTTTACCTTACTATGTGCCCTTTCTGCAAGCCCAACCATTTCAAGCTGTTTCATTAATAATACCCGGGTAACTTTGATGCCACTCATTTTGGCAAAAATGTAAAGATTTTGATAGGCAGAAAGATATTTATATAAATCAGGCTTTTCAATTACAGCACCTGTTTGCTTTAATATTAGGCCACGGTGTGTAAACAAATTTTCACCAAAAATATTTATTTCACCATATGTGGGTTTTACAAGAGATAAAAGCATTCTTATAGTAGTAGATTTGCCAGCTCCATTTTGGCCCAGAAAACCATATACATCTCCTTCATTAACAGTAAATGAAAGATCATCAACAGCAGTTAAATCCTTAAATTTTTTAGAAAGATGATTAACACTGATTATAACCGGCATAAAATAAATATATAGGTAAAGGCAAAACGGATAACGCCGCTATTTGTTTACAAAAATACAATAGCTTGTCAAAAAACAATAGAAAAAGCTTGCAGTTTAAAAAAATAACTTCTATATTTGTACAGCTTATACCTCGTACCCGTATTCTTGATTTAACCACAGACTCCCATAGTTTAAAGAATAAATATTGTATTGTTACCAGCAATGGTATTACACTATCTTTTGAAAAGCAACGCTTTACCGCATCCACTATGTTGTGATTTTACCTAATGCTTAATAATTTAAGTAGTTAACCACTGTATCTTATATATACAAATCACAAAAGATGAAAAAAATTTTTACCCTTTCCATTTCTCTATTTGCTGCATTTATATTAAACGCACAAATTTGCACTACATCCGGATTTGATGCTTGCCTAGCAGGTTCTGGAATTACTTCTGACTTTAGAAATGCGGTTCTAATTGCCGGATCAGGAACTCACTTAATGGTTGGGGCAAAATATAAATTCAATAATGCGATACCAGCATTAAACTTAGATGCTGTAATTTCTATTGACGCCATAGTTAATGCAACAATGGCGGAAGCAATCAATCCGGCAATAGATGATGATGGAGCTGCTAACGAAACCGGTTCTGCAGCATCACAAGCTTCCTTATTTGCTCCACGAATAGCACCTAATCAATCACTTTCATGTAATAACGTTACCGGGTATGTTGAATTTACCGTAAAATTTTATACCCATTTTACAGGAAATACACAGCCAATAACAGGAACTGAAATGGCTATTTCAAATCTAAATTTTTTAAATTTTGACATGGACGGTATTCCTGTGGGAAATAATGGATGGTTTAAAGAAATTGGATATGTAAAGATTAATGGATTTGATCCGGTAAACTATAGCTCACTTACTACTGAATTAACAAACTATGGTGATACCGGTGGCTGGTTATTAACCTCTGGCAGTTCAACCGAAAGAACCGGAATAGCAAGGTGTGCCGAGGTTGCAAAAAAATCAGTTTATACTGAAACGCAAACTTCCATTTCTTTTAGAATGGGATACGATTACAAAGCACCTGCTACAAATTGTGGCAATATTAATATACAACCAACAAGAGATTATGGAGCCAGGTTTGGTTGCCTTAACTTACCTGCAGCTGGGCCATTGCCGGTATCGTTAACTAATCTTGCGGTTAATTATAATGCCGGAAAAACAAATATTATCTGGACAAGTTTACAGGAACATAATTTAGCCGGATATGAAGTACAAAGAAGCTTTGATGGAATAAATTTTGAAGTTGCCGGAATAGTAAAAGCAAATAATTTAACCTCGGTACAGCAATATAAATTAACAGATAATGTTGCAGCCTTTACTTCCAAATATATTTTTTACAGAATAAGAATATTTGATCAGGATTTTAGTATGAAACTTTCTAATACTGTATCCATAAAAATTGCAGACTGGAAAAGTAATGAAATGGTAATTTCACCCAACCCTTCCAGTAATACTGCACAGATTAGAGTTAAAATTGCAAAATCAACTACCGGAGACATTACCGTATTTGATGCTACAGGCAAAGTTGTATTGAAACAACAAACCGCTTTACTTTTGGGCAATAACACTATTATCATTGATAACATTGCCAAATTAAGTGAAGGTTATTATTCCGTTCGTTTAATTGCAAATGATGAAACCTACAGTTCAAAAATATTAATCTGGAAATAAAAATGTTTTGATAACCAAGCACAAATAAAAGGCTCTTTCCCTAAAAAGAAAGGGCCTTTTTATTCACCGCTTAAATTCATATAAGATTGCAGTGCCTTTACATATCCTTCAAAAGCAGTAATACCGTTAGCAGTAATTTTACAAATTGTTTGGGGGTAGTTATTGCTGAATTGTTTTGTTACTTCAATATATCCTGCATCTTTAAGTTTATTGATCTGCACACTTAAATTACCTGCTGTAGCATTGGTTTTTTCTTTTAAAAAAGTAAACTCAGCTTCTTTAACAGAAATAAGCAGGCTTATTACTGCCAAACGCAATTGAGAGTGTAATATGGGATCAAGTTCTGTAAACAAAATTTTATAAACTTATTTTTGGGTTTTATTAAATTCAATTCTGGCTAAATGCCCTGGTATAATATAACCGCCTAAAATGGCAATAGCATGTATAAGCATGGTATATTTAAAAGATGTAACAAACAAGGCCCCCAATGCACAAGCCCAAACAAAATAGGCACCAACTATGGATGGTTTAAAATTAAGAGCTGTGCCATAAACCAAAATCCAAAAACCATATAGACTTAACATTAAAGCAAAGCCAGATACCGGTGGCACCCCTTTATTTATAGCTACTATTATAAGCATGAGGCTTATAAAAAAACCAAGGTTTAGTTTTTGGAATAAATCACCGGTATATGTTTTTACCCGAGTAGTTTTTTTAAAAAAGAAATATTTTATTATACTAAATAAAAGCAATAACAATGATGCTATACCAAATAGGTTCCAAAAGAAAAAAGTAGAGAACCAGTTATAAATTTGGTTTAAAAAGGAAAAAATAGAAGCGGTAAACAACAACCAACCCCATAGTATCCAGCCTGCACCGTTATCTTTTTGCTCCTTTTTGGCACTATTTATCATTTTAGTAATGATAGATAAGCTTTCTTGCTCTGTCATTTTATTTTCACTCATAATAAAGTGGTGTTTTCTTGTTTAAATTTCACTCTTAACAAATAGCCTGGTATTATCCATGCAACCAATACTGCCAAGGCTAATAATAATAAGCAATACATTGGAGAAACAAATGTGGATGCTATGGCAAATAGCCAACAGGCTACTCCGCCTAATTTTAACGGAGTAAAACGCATTACAAAACCCGATAAAAATGTAGGTACACCATAAAACATAAGTACAAACGAATTCATATACATCCAAAGGTTATAGCGACTGCTAATAATTGTAAGCACCAGCATACAAATTCCAAAACATATCCAAACAGCATCCAGTATTCCATCGCTGTAGGTTTTTACTTTCTCTTTCTTTTTTACTCTGGCTAAATAAATAATCTGGACTATTACAGTAACCCAAGTCAGCATCCATACCCAATCGGGATGTTTTAACAAATTAAATTTAATAGCAGTGAAGTGAAAAATAGCGCATGCAAAAATTACCCATCCCCACAATAAATACAAAAAGCCGTTTTCGTTAAACCGGTTTTTTGCTTTGTTTATCATGCTATCAATAAGCCTAAGGCTGTCTTGAGGCGAAAAATTTTCTTCTGCCATATTTTATAGTTTTATTAATACTCATGTGCCGGAAAATTCCGGCTCATGAGTATTTTACTTATTAATTACATGTCTTTATCAGCATCTCTACCTGGCCTTTACCCCAGTTAGGCGCTAATTCGGTTGAAGGTTTAAAAGTGCCATATTTATCTAAGGCTGTTTGCAGTTCGGGCTTTGCAGTTTTGCAACCACCCCCAAATTGCTCAGGCGTATATTTTAAACCCTGGCCTTTTAAATAATATGGCCTTGGGTTAGTAGGATCCTGTTGAAAAGCTTTTTCTATATTTTCATTACTTTCGGGGCCATATTCCATATAACGTTGCATTGGATTTACCATCATGTGGCAGCTTGCTATCATACTTTTAATACAGGATATTTCAGAATTATTTGGCATTAATGAATCTGCCTTATTAATTAAATCAGTGGCTTTATCTGCAAAGCCATCTACCTTGTCTTTATCCTGTTCCATAAAGCCATAATTTACCTGGCAAAATGCCCCGTAATAATAAGCCAGCCATTGATTTTTTTCGGCTAATGCAATACGTTCAAAATTATTAGCCAGTGTTAATAAGTTTGCAGGATTTCTAAAGCTGGTATCAATTGCTGCAATATTTTTTTGCATAGCAGCAACATATTTTTCACTTTGGCTAAAAGATACGAAAGCAAGTGAAAGTAAAACAGGAACAATAATTAACTTTTTCATTTTTTAATTTATTTAAGATTTTAATTTATTTTTTTTGTGCGTTTTTTAATTTTTCATATTCTCTTTCTACTGAATTTGCTTTAGGGAAAATATAGGCCCCAGCAAAATGAAATGCCAGCCCGATACCCCAGCCTAATGTAGTCCAAATTGGCCAGGGATAGTGGCGGGTATCCCATTCGCCAATATTAATTCCATTACGATGATTTCCGGTAAAAAACCAAATTCCCCATAAAAATGCATTTACAATTATATAAGAAATTGCATGGTTTTTAAAGCCTGCTCTTTTTTGTGCAATTTCCCATAGTTCAGGGTCTTTACCTTCGGGAGCCGGTTGATGATAGTGTGACATAATTTTAAATTTTTGAATTAAGAAAATTTTAATGGCTATACTTTAAAGTTTATAAATTATTATTAATTGCATCCTGTGTTCTATCGGTTCCAAAACTTAAAAAACATCCTACAAATACAAATCGTTTGCTTGGCGGTGTTACCGCTTCCTTACGGCTACCGTTGTTTGAATAATTGTAAGTATATATTTGTTTTTGCCCAAAAACATTATTTATTCCCAATACCCATACCGCAAAGTTTTTAGTACCCTTTTTTCCTATGTTTGGTAAATAATTTACACTAAAACTGCTGCTGTTATAATTTATAGTAGTGCCCATATCTGTAACTACATTTTTATTTCCCACATTGTCATAAGCTATGCGGTAATAAGGCCTGCCTGTTGCAAAATTATAACTAAGGTTAAATTGGGTTTTCCATGGTAATACAAATTTTTTGAACACAAAAGCGGCGGTATGTTTTGCGGCAAACGAAGGCTGAATAGATGAAGGAAAATTTAAAAAATCTCTTTTAGTATCCAGATAGGAATAAGAAATCCAGTAATCAACACTTTTAATAGTTTTTTTATCCCTCCAAAAAACTTCAAATCCTTTTGCATATCCAAACCCATTATTATTGGCTGCCACTTCACGACCATTTGAATTAAATCCTGTTTTATATAAATCATCATATTTTTTATAAAATAATTCCATCCTTAATGTTTGCAAACCAGTTAGCATTTGATATTGCAAAATATAATGTGCCGATTTTGAAAAATTAAGTAAAGTATTTGTTGGCAAATATTTTCTTTCGGGGTTTTGATAAAATATACCATATGCAAAACCGGCTGAACTGTATTTACCTAATTGAAAAGCTAAAGATGCCCTCGGTACTACATTCCACTTGTTTAATATGTCTGAATGCTCAGTTCGTATACCCAATTTTGCAGCAAGTCCATTGGTAATATAAATATCTGATTCACCAAAAATAGCAATCATATTTTCCTTTACAGTTTCATTAAATTTTGTGCCGTCATATAAAGTATAAGCAGACTTTTCATTGCTGTTGCTTAATTCGGTACCAAAACGAATGACGCTTAAACCGCTTAACTTTTTATCCAGCACTATTCTATTTTGAAAAAAATTACTTTTTGTACTTAAAGAAAAATTTTTAAATGCATAAAATACCGGGCTGGTAATAATTTGTTTAATATTTGCAGAATTCTGCAATTCATTTTCAATATCATCTTTATTATTACTGAAAGAAATACCTGCATATATTTTCCACCTGTTTTTTAAAGGTTGCTTCCAGCTGATATTGTGATATTGATTTGAGTTTTGTAATGTAAATGCATCTTTCATTCCAATGGAATCAATATCACTTGTACGGCTGCCAACATTAGTTTTACTCATATAAGAATAAAACTTTATGATGCCACCACCTTTTGTTTTAAATCGAAAATTAGCATCTCCGTCAATTATTACCGGTATTTTAAAATAATCCTGTTGTTGTTTTATCACATTAAATGCTAACCAAAGATTGGTGTAATTGGCACTAAACCCCCAGCTATTTTTTTTATCTTTTGCCAAATGCTGCAACCCACCACCAACACCTACCACACTTGCACCAAAATCAGCTTCGCTCTTTTCCGGTAAATCTTTACTTTCTAAAATAAGTGCTGATGATAATGCCTGGCCGTATAAAGCGGAATATCCACCTGTACTGAATACAGTTCCCTTAAATAAAAAAGGATTAAATCTTCCACGCTGTGCAATACCAGGTGTACCACTATAAAAAAAATTGTTTACTTGTGTGCCATCAATAAAAATTTTACTTTCGGTAGCAGTGCCGCCTCTTACAAAAAGACCTTCACTTTCACCAACCTGCTGTGCACCAGGTAAAGATTTAAAAGCTGCAGTTACATCACCATTTGCACTAGGTGTAGTTACCACATCAATATCGGTTAAAACGGCTCCCTTCTTTTTATCACTTGCCTCAAAAGATCCGGCAGAAATTATAACCGCTTTTAGATCTGTTATTAATTCTTTTAATATGATTGAAATGGTAAGATTAACTGAACTGATTGTTACCTTTTGTTCAAATGAACGATATCCTGAAGAACTTGCTTCAATAACCTGATCTCCTGTTTCGGTGGTACTAAAAGAATAATTTCCTAAAGAATCGGTTGTAGCACCATCATATGTATTTTTTAAAACTATACTTACGCCAACCAATGGTTTATTTTTATTATCTGTAGCTTTTCCACTTATTCTAACCTGTGCTTTAATGGTAAAAGCAGTTAAAAACAGTAATAATGTAAACAACTTTTTCATTCTTCTAAATTTTACACAAACATAAAGTAGTTTATTATATAAACCAAATATTTTTTAAAATAAATTTTTTATCCCCCTTAAAAATGATACCAAATTTTGTATGAAAATAATAGTATAAATAATTGATTATCAATTTTTTACTTAACTATTAGTTAGCAAGATTATACCTTCAACTAAATTCAAAACTTATTAACATAGCCCAAAATTTATTTTTTTATGTGGCTGTAAATTGTAATTTAGCAATAGAATTTAATGGGTTAGTAAGTATAAAGGGCTGTCAGAAATGACGGCCCTTTTACTTTTAAGTAAGTGCTGCAGATACTACAAAAAAAATCTTTCTATTTTAACTTTTACAATTTTTTAGTCGCACTTTTTAAAATTCTAAATCTAAAAAAATCAATCTGCAATCATTATTATCTTTACAACATGAGTAAAACTAAGTCGGCATTTTTTTGCCAGAGCTGTGGATATGAAAGTGCAAAGTGGTTAGGTAAATGTCCAGGTTGTAATAACTGGAATACGTTTGTTGAAGAAGTAATTGTAAAAGGCAGCGATAAAAAAGAGAAAGATGAATGGGCTGATTATAAAAGAGATTCAAAAATTAAAACCATTTCTATAAATGAAGTAAGCAGTGCCGAAGAAAAAAGAATTATAACGCAGGATACAGAATTAAATCGTGTGTTAGGTGGAGGAATTGTTTTAGGAAGTATTGTATTGGTTGCTGGCGAACCGGGCATAGGTAAATCAACTTTGTTTTTACAAATCGGTTTGCATCTTAAAGACGTAGTTACTTTATATATAAGTGGCGAAGAGAGTGAGCAGCAAATTAAAATGAGAGCCGACCGTGTAGGAATAAAAGGAGAAAATTTTTATTTGCTTACTGAAACGGATACAAAAAGCATTTTTCAGGAGATAAAGAAATTAAAGCCGCAATTGGTTATTGTGGATTCTATACAAACCTTACAATCACCATTTGTAGAAAGTGGCCCGGGAAGTATAAGCCAGATAAGAGAGACAGCTGCGGAGCTGCAACGCTTTGCCAAAGAAACCAACACACCTGTGTTTTTAATTGGGCATATTACCAAAGATGGCAATATTGCAGGGCCAAAAATTTTAGAACATATGGTTGATACGGTATTGCAATTTGAGGGTGATCAGCATTATGCCTACCGTATTTTGCGAACCCTTAAAAATCGTTTTGGCTCTACTGCCGAGTTAGGCATTTATGAAATGACCAGTGAAGGAATGAGAGCCGTAACTAATCCCAGTGAAATTTTAATTACACAAAAAGAAGATGCGCTAAGTGGTATTGCCATTGCTGCAACTATTGAAGGTATTAGGCCATTATTAATAGAAACACAGGCATTGGTAACACAAAGTGTTTATGGTACACCACAACGTACAGTTAGTGGTTTTGATTTACGCCGCCTGCAATTATTATTAGCTGTGCTGGAAAAACGTGGCGGTTTTCATTTTGGAGTAAAAGATGTGTTTGTAAATATTGCCGGGGGGTTAAAGATAGAGGACCCATCAATTGACCTCGCCATTGTTTGTGCATTGCTCAGTAGTTACGAAGATGTTTCCCTCCCCCAACATATTTGTTTTGCCGGAGAAGTGGGATTAAGTGGAGAGATAAGGGCAGTAAACCGCATTGAACAACGCATTGCTGAAGCAGAAAAACTCGGTTTTGAAAAAATTATACTGAGTAAATACAACGCTAAAAGTTTACCAAAACAAAAAACCAATATTGAAATTGTGGCGCTTGGGAAAGTGGAGGAAGTTTATCAGTACTTGTTTTAAAACAAACTCCTGATTTGTTAAAAAGTAAAATAGATTAAACCGTTTTAATGTATGCACTCTTTTAAAAATATTTTTAGCAACTCACTCCATCTTTTTTACCCACACTTATGCACAGGCTGCGGTAGTGATTTATTGCAGGAAGATAATTTACTCTGTTTACATTGTATAAATAGCTTACCACACACAAATTTTGCAAAACACAACAATAACCCCGTTGAAAAAATATTTTGGGGCCGCATACCGGTTACAGCTGCACACAGCGAATTTTATTTTTCAAAAGAATTTTTAATTCAGCACCTCATTCATCAACTGAAATATAAAAACAATACCGAAATAGGCTTTTATTTGGGCGAGCTGATGGGTAAAAGTTTGATGAATAGTAACCGCTTTAATAATATCGATTACCTGGTGCCATTACCACTTTATCCCGATAAAGAACATAAAAGAGGTTATAACCAGGCAGCAATAATCTGCAATGGAATGTCTGAGGTTATGAACGTACCGGTTATTACAGGTAATGTTATCCGCCAGCGTTTTACCGAAACCCAAACACGTAAACATCGTACCGAAAGATGGGAAAATGTTTCAGGAAGTTTTTTGGTTAAAAATCCAGAAACGTTAATGGGGAAAAATATTTTACTGGTTGATGATGTAATTACAACCGGGGCAACACTGGAAGCATGCGGCAGTATGTTGTTACAAACAGACAATGTGAAATTATATATTGCCACATTAGCGCATGCTGCTAAATAGTTTTAGTATAAATTTGATTCATGAATAAGCTTTGGGGTTACTGCTTTTTGCTTTTTACTTACTGCTTTTTGCTTTTATCCTGCAAAAAAGAATCTTTTATTACCAGTGCCGAAGCAAGGCTTTCACTTACTGCTGACACTTTAAAATATGACACTGTATTCACCACCACTGGCTCTATTACAAAATCATTTAAAATAATTAATGAAAACAGTCAAAAATTAAGATTAAGTAAAGTAAAATTAATGGGCGGCTCTACATCTGCTTATAAAATAAATATAAATGGAAGCCCCATTACCGAAACAACTAATATTGAAATTGAAGCCAATGACAGTATTTATGTTTTTGTTTCAGTAACCATTAATCCCAGCACGGCCAATCTCCCTTTTATTATTAACGACAGTATTTTAATAAATTATAATGGCAACAATCGCTACGTACAATTACAGGCTTACGGGCAAAACGCTGTTTTTTTAACCAATAAAGTAATTTCGGGTAATGTAACCTGGACGAATATTTTACCCTATGTAATTCTTAAAAGCATCCGTATTGATACCACAGCAACTTTAACCATTCAGCCAGGTTGTAAAATTTACAGCCATGCTGATGCACCTTTTATAGTTGACGGTACACTAATAATTAATGGCACAAAAAATAACGAAGTGGTTTTAGCAGGCGACAGATTAGATTATGATTATAAAGATTTACCGGCTGGCTGGCCCGGCATTTACTTTCGTGGTAATAGCAGGAACAATATTTTAAAATTTGCTATCATAAAAAATGCGTACCAGGCTATTGTTGCCACAACACCTTCAATAAATGCAAATCCTAAATTAATTTTACAGCAATGTATCATTGATAATGCCTATGATGCCGGTATTCTTGCAGCCAATACCAGCCTTCAGGTAAACAATAGTTTAATTAGTAATTGCGGCAGCAATATTGCTTTAATATATGGCGGCGATTATAATTTCACCAACTGCACAGTAGCCAGTTATTCTAATTTGTATATTACACATAAAAACCCTGTATTAACTGTTAATAATTTTGCCACTCAGGGCGGCTCAACAGTTACTGCTAATTTAAACGCAGTGTTTCGTAATTGCATTTTTTGGGCCGATACAGGATATGTAACCAATGAAGTTGTAGTTAATAAGCAAGGTGTTAATACATTTACAGTTTTATTTGAAAATAATTTATACCGTGGCGCAACTACCCCTGCCAACAGTATACTAACAGGTAACATTAAAAATCTGGATCCTTTATTTGACAGTATAGATGTTGTTAAACGAATTTTTGATTTCAGAATTACTAAAAATAATGCTGCTCCTGGAATAAACAAAGGAGTAATAACTACATTTCTAAAAGATTTGGATGATAAAAACAGAAATATTGGTTTACCGGATTTAGGATGTTATGAAAAAAATTGACCAGTTTTATGAATGGTTGTGCTGTTTAAATAATTGTAGTGAACTTAGCAGTTCCCTATTTGTTATCATTTCAACTAAAAAAAAATAAAATTATGATAAAATTATTAGCTATTACCACCGTTTTACTATCCTTTGTTGCACCAACAAAAAACACTCAAATAATAAATACCCCCCCCGCTGCAAATGCAACAATCATTACCACAGGCTCTATTTACGATTTTAAAGTAAAAGCTTTGAACGGAAAGACTATTAAATTTTCAAAGTTTAAAGGCAAAAAAATATTGATTGTAAATACCGCTTCAAAATGTGGTTATACTAAACAATATGATGGATTAGAAAAATTGTACGAACAGTATAAAGACAAATTGGTGATTGTAGGTTTCCCTGCCAACAACTTTGGCGGACAGGAACCAGGCACAAACATAGAAATAAAAGAATTCTGCAAGAAAAATTTTGGTGTTACTTTTCCTATGGCAGCAAAGGTTTCGGTAAAAGGCGATGACCAGGCGGCTATTTTTAAATGGCTATGCAATAAAACTGAGAATGGCGTATTAGATGCAGAAATTAAATGGAATTTTGGTAAATTTTTACTGGATGAAAAAGGTAACTTATTAAATTATTTTCCTACTAAGACAGAGCCAATGAGTGAAGAGATTACCAGTAAATTGTAACAAATAAAAATAGTTTTATATAAATCCGGAGTTTTAAAAAGCTTCGGATTTATTTTTTAATTTACTTTGCACCCAATGCAATTTCAAACCATCACCGGCCAAAAAGAAACTAAAGAACAATTGGTTCAAATGATTCGGCACAACAGGCTGAGCCATGCTTTATTGTTTTTGGGTAAAGAAGGAAGTGGGGCTTTGCAGTTAGCAATAGCCTTTGCACAATACATTGTTTGTGAAAAGGTGAACGGACAACGGACAAAAGACAACAGACAACGGACGACAGAATCTTCATTATTTGGAGAAGAAGCACAAACTATGAGCTCAGCCCCCCCTTTAGGGAATGGGGGTACTGATTCCTGCGGCCAATGCGCTGCCTGTAAAAAAGCAAACGAACTTATACATCCCGATATACATTTTTCTTATCCTGTTATAACAAGGAAGCCTGGAGAAAAACCCGTAAGTACCGATTTTGTAAAAGAATGGAGAGAATTTTTTAGTCAGAAACCTTACGGTAATGTATATGATTGGCTGCAATTTATTGGTGCCGAAAATAAACAGGGCAATATCACTGCCGAAGAGTGTAATGATATCAATCGTAAAATGAGCTTGAAAAGTTTTGAAAGCGAATACAAAATTCTTATTATTTGGATGCCTGAGTATTTGACTAAAAATGGCAACAAACTTTTAAAATTGATAGAAGAACCTCCACCAAATACCTTATTTATTTTTGTTGCCGAAAACGAAGATCTTATTCTTCCAACAATATTATCACGGACACAATTGATAAAAATTCCGTTACTTACCAATATAGAAATTGAAAATGCACTTGAACAAAAGGAAGGCATAAAAATTGAAAAAGCCAGTCAAATTGCTGCAGTTGCCGAAGGGAATTACAGAGAAGCGCTGCAATTATTACAACATGCCGATGACGATTGGCAGGCAATGTTAAGGGATTGGCTGAATGCAATTTTAAAAACAGGGCCTGTAGCACAGGTAAAATGGATTGATGAAACCGCCAAAATAGGAAGGGAAAAACAAAAGCAATTTCTCAAATACTTTATTCATTTGCTGGAACAGGCAGTAAGATTGAGAGCTATTGGAAATGCAAATGAACAGCAAATAACAAACAACGATTCAGATTTTGCTATTAGACTCAACAAGATTTGCGATATTGGTCAGCAGGAAGCCATAATTAATGAATTGGATAAAGCCAGTTATTATATTGAACGAAATGCTAATGCGAAAATGCTGTTTCATGCCCTTTCTATCAGGTTATACCACATTATTAGTAACAAATCAGTAATTTTGGTGAATTGAGGAAAATGAACCGGGAACAGATAGTTACTAATTACGATTATTTTGTTATCAGCATATAATCTTTAATCATCATCGTTGTGTTACTCGCTGTACGGCATACCAATAGTAAACCATTTAATGCCGAATAGAATTATATAGATGAAGAGTGCGACGCCAATGAAGTTGAGCAAAGAAATTTTGCTGGGCTTAAAAATATCTGCCATATCCCGATACACTTGGGATGAAATAGTAATTCTTCTGCCGGATCAAATAAATTTCCTCTCCTTTTTTTAATTTTTAATTGTTTATTATATGGGATGTGGAAGTGGCGGATGTGGAACTAAAAATGGCACACCGGGTGGTTGCCAAAGTCATGGCAGTTGTACAACAGGTGGATGCAACCGTATGAACGTTCATGATTGGCTGGCTAATTTACCTTTTAGTGATCCCGAAAGTAATTGCAGGATAATAGAGGTAAGTTTCAATAATGGAAGTCATAAAGATTTTTTTAAAAATACTACATTGCACTATTTTGAAAAAGGTGATATGGTGGCTGTAGAAGGTGTTAGTGGTTTTGATGTAGGCATGGTAAACATAACCGGCGAGTTGGTTAGATTACAATTAAAAAAGCATAAAGTGGATGAAAAGAGTCCGGATATAAAAAAAGTATTACGCCGTGCAAGCGAAACCGATCTTTCTAAAATGAAAGAAACTAAAGCCAGGGAAGCACAAGTGTTAATCCGAAGCCGTGCAATGGCCAGGCAGCTTAACCTGAATTTAAAGATGGCCGAAGTGGAAATACAGGCTGATGGCCGTAAAGCTACTTTTTTTTACATTGCCGATGACAGAGTAGATTTTAGAGAACTGATAAAATTATATGCAGGTGAATTTAAAGTAAAGGTAGAAATGCGACAGATTGGTGCAAGGCAGGAAGCAGGAAAAGTTGGAGGTATTGGAAGTTGTGGACGGGAACTTTGCTGCAGCAGCTGGTTAACTGATTTTAAAAGCGTAAATACTAATGCTGCCCGTTATCAAAATTTAAGTATCAATCAAACAAAATTGAGTGGGCAATGTGGCAGGCTTAAATGTTGTTTAAATTACGAGCTGGATACTTATATGGATGCCCTTCAATTTTTTCCTGAAGATGCGGATATGATTGAAATGGCAAAGAGTCGGGCTTTTTTAGTAAAGAAAGATATATTCAAAAATTTAATGTGGTATACTTTACCAGATAGCAATAAACAATATCCGCTTGCTATAGAAAGGGTAAAAAAAATAAAAGAACTAAACCGCCAGGGAATAAGGCCCGAGGATTTAGAACCAGTGGAAGTACTTACCAGTAAGCCAAAAGAAATTGAACCTGTTTATGCAGATGTTGTTGGACAGATAAGTTTAAAAAGTTTAGAAAAAACAAGCCGTAAAAGAAGGGATAACGAAAGAAATCAGCAACAGGATAACAGACAAAGAGACAACAGGCAACAAGGCAATAATAGGCAGGAAGGTAACAGACAACAGCAGGCTGGAAGTGGTAATCAACAAAACCGTGGGGGACAACAAAATAGAGGCGGACAAAATCAACAAAAGCCTAATCAGCAAAACAGGCAGCAAAGGCCACCGCAGAATCGTGGTGGACAAAATCAACAAAGACCAAATCAAAATCCAAATAATAATAACGAAGAAAAAAAATAATGAAGTAATATCAGATTTTATACCCTGATGTTTTTACTTTAATAATATAACTTTTTTTAAATGTCCATTTCAGTAAAAAATCTCTCAAAAAATTACGGGACTCAAAAAGCTGTTAATAATATTTCATTTACAATTAACAAAGGTGAGATAGTTGGTTTTCTGGGCCCCAATGGTGCAGGAAAATCAACCACAATGAAAATTATTACCGGCTTTCTTAAAGCAGACGGTGGTAATGCTGCTGTTTGTGGCATAACTGTTGATGCAAACAGCAATGAAACCAAAAAGAAAATTGGCTATCTGCCAGAGGCCAACCCATTATATTACGACATGTTTGTAAGAGAGTATCTGGAGTTTGTGGGTAATGTACATAAGGTGGAAAATTTGAAAGAGAAAGTTGAAAATGTTATAGTAACTGTTGGATTACAAATTGAAGCCAATAAAAAAATAAGTCAGTTAAGCAAAGGATACAAACAAAGAGTAGGATTAGCCGGAGCTTTAATACACAACCCTGATGTATTAATTTTAGATGAACCCACAAGTGGCCTGGACCCTAACCAGATTGTAGAAATTAGAGAAGTAATAAAAGAACTGGGAAAAGATAAAACAGTTTTGTTTTCATCACATATTATGCAGGAAGTGGAAGCCATTTGTGACAGAGTAATTATTATCAATAAAGGAAAAATTGTAGCTGACGATAAATTAAGTAATCTGCAAAAAAACAAAACTGATAATCATGTTGTACTGGTAAAGTTTAAAAATGAAGTATCAATAGAAATGATACAGATAATAAATGATGTAACTAATATTGAACAAGTTCAAACTTCAAACTTCAAACTTCAAACCGGCAACCCCGAAAACGTAAGAAAGCAATTAATGGAACTGAGTTTGCAAAACAACTGGAACATTGTTTCTTTGCAAAGTGAAAGTAATAGTTTGGAAGAAGTATTTAGAAATTTAACCTCAAATAATAATTAAAATCAATCAAAGAAAATGAGTTACATCGCCTCCATTTATGCACGACAAATTTTAGATAGCCGTGGCAATCCAACTGTAGAAGTAGATATATTAACCGAAAATGAACATTTAGGCCGTGCAGCTGTACCAAGTGGAGCCAGCACCGGCATACATGAAGCAGTTGAGTTAAGAGATAATAATAAAAAAATATACGGCGGTAAAGGTGTTTTAAAAGCAGTTAAAAATGTAAACACTGTTATAGCTGATAATTTATTGGGGTGGGATGTAGCAGACCAAACTGGCATTGATGCTGCATTACAGGCTTTGGATGGTACAGTTAACAAAGGAAAGCTAGGCGCCAATGCAATGCTTGCTGTAAGTATGGCTGTTGCAAAAGCTGCGGCCTTAGAAGCTAATCTTCCTTTGTACAGATATATTGGTGGAACTAATGCAAAAATTCTTCCAATACCTATGATGAATATATTAAATGGTGGAGCGCATGCTGATAACAAAATAGATTTTCAGGAATTTATGGTTATGCCTGTTGGTGCAACATCTTTTAGTGAAGGCTTACGTTGGGGGGTAGATATTTTTCATGCACTAAAAACAGTATTAAAGAAAAAGGGGTTTAGTACAAATGTAGGTGATGAGGGTGGATTTGCGCCTAACATTCAAAGTAATGAAGAAGCCATTGAGACTGTATTAACAGCAATACAAGCTGCAGGTTATAAAACAGGAAGTCAAATAATGATTGCTATGGATGCTGCTAACAGCGAACTGTGGAATGCTAAAGAAAAGAAATATATTTTTCATAAAAGTGATGGCAAAAAAATGACTAGTGAGCAATTAGTGTCTTATTGGACTAGTTGGGTTAAACAATATCCAATTTGCAGTATAGAAGATGGCATGGCAGAAGATGATTGGAAAGGCTGGAAAATGCTTACCGAAGCAGTTGGCAATAAATGCCAGTTGGTAGGAGATGATTTATTCGTAACCAATGTTACCAGATTGGAAAGAGGTATTAATGAAGGTATTGCTAATGCATTATTAGTAAAAGTAAACCAAATAGGTACAATTACTGAAACCATCAATGCAGTTAGTATGGCGCAACAGGCTGGCTACAACACTATAATGAGTCATCGCAGTGGTGAAACAGAGGATACAACAATTGCTGATTTGGCTGTTGCATTAAACTGCGGGCAAATTAAAACAGGATCTGCATCCCGTACTGATCGTATGGCCAAATACAATCAACTAACTCGTATTGAAGAAATTTTAGGCGAAAGCGGGATTTATCCAAAAGGAAAGATTAAATTTGGTCAATAAGATTTTTTTGAACATTATTCGTTAATAGTTGGCTAAAGAACCTGCCAAACAACTGATAATTCTCAACAAATAACTATTATGAAGTTCCTTTCGCATATACCATCCATATTAAAAAATAAATACCTGCTTACAGGTGTTGCTTTTTTAATATGGATATTTTTCTTTGATCCAAAAGACATTCCGTCCAGTATAAATCGTATTCAAACTTATACTAAACTGCAAAAAAGCGAACAGCATCTCAATAATCAGATAGCCGATACCCATAAAGACCTGGATCTTTTAAAGACTAATCCTCAAACTATTGAAAAATATGCCAGGGAAAATTATATGATGAAAAAAGATAATGAAGACCTTTTTATTATAAATACTCCCCCAGAAAGCAAATAATTTTGCGTTAAAATACAATATCCCCGTAAAATTACCGTTTATGTAAATGGATAATGGATATTTAATTTTTTAACACAAGCCACTTAAAATTCTATGCACAATTTTACTCCGGAAGATTTATTAATGTATTTGTATAATGAAACTTCCCCAGCCCAGACAGCTGAAATTAAAGCTGCTTTGGAAACAGACTGGAGTCTTCGTGAAAAATTTGAAGTAATAACTTCAGCCCAAAAAAGGCTGGAACCACTTAAAATGTCACCAAGCCAGCAAACTATTACTAATATTTTAAACTATGCAGAAAAAGCTGTTAGCGAACTTTCAGCATCTGTCTAAAATCGTTCAACTTTTAATGTAATTTTGTCCCCCGTTTAAACCCGGGGGATTTTTTTATGACAAAAAAAGAGCGTTACCAATTTTTTATTAAGTATTTTTTACAACATGCCCCCAATGCAGAAACAGAATTAATATATATCAATACTTTTCAACTGTTGGTATCCGTAATTCTATCTGCCCAATGCACGGATAAAAGAGTTAACCTTACTACTCCATTCATTTTTAAAAAATATCCTGATGCAGAATCATTAAGTAAGGTAAGTTTTGAAGAATTATTTCCACTAATTAAAAGTATCTCTTACCCCAATAATAAAACCAGGCATCTTATTGCCATGGCAAAAATGCTTTTAGAAAAATTTAATGGGATAGTACCTATGACAGTTGTGGAATTGGTTCAACTTCCGGGAGTTGGAAGAAAAACTGCAAATGTGATAACTTCTGTTGTTGACAAACAACCCAATATGGCAGTAGATACTCATGTATTTAGAGTTAGTGCTAGAATTGGTTTAACACTAAACGCAAAAACACCATATGCAACTGAAAAACAATTAATAAAAAATTTACCTGAGCAGTATATCTATAAAGCTCATCATTGGTTAATATTGCATGGGAGGTATATTTGTACTGCCCGAAGCCCTAAATGCAACAAATGCGGATTAATAACTGTCTGTAAATTTGTCCACATTAATAAATAATCAGATATTTAATACCGCTTAATCTGGTATTCTTTAAAAATCGCTCCCATTTTATATAAAAAGGAAAACTTTTAATGAAAAATTTAAACCCATATTTTGGCTTTGTAATTTTATTTATCTGCATTGCACAACAGAGTTTTTCACAGCCTGATTTTTCCGATGATCCATATTATGAAAATAAAATAACCTACGAAATTGGGGGTTCACTTGGTATAATGAATTGTTTTACTGATTTAGGAGGTGGCAAAGGAGTAGGTAAAAAATTTATTAAGGACCTTAACCTGGGAAGTACAGGACCAGCAGGAACTACTTTTTTTAGTGTTTTTTTTAAAAATGCAGTTGCATTAAGAACTGAGGCTACCTGGGGAATTGTAAAGGCAAAAGATGCAGTACTTAAAAATGTTAAAGAGTCTACCTTTGGCAGGTACGAACGAAATCTTAGTTTTAGAAGCGCCATTTGGGAAATTTCACTCCTAACCGAAATACATCCCCGTTTTTTTAAAAAATATACTAAAAACGAAAAACTGCCAAGGTTTTCTCCCTATCTGGCCGGAGGAGTAGGCCTTTTTATTTATAACCCAACTGCTGAGCTGAATGGAATACGGATTGATTTAAGACAATTGAGTACCGAAGGACAGGGATTTACAGAATATCCTGACCAAAAATTTTACAAATTAAAACAAATAAATTTTCCTGTTGGGGCAGGATTTAAATATAAATTATCCTCACTTTTTAATTTTAGTGCCGAATGTATTTACAGGATATTAAATACTGATTATTTGGATGATGTAAGCAGCAA
>JAYUTC010000166.1:0-4919 GCA_043755395.1 Ferruginibacter sp. | reverse complement strand
GTTTTTCGGCAAGATTTACTTTTTAATTTAAACCTAGTTATCTGGAGCCTTATACTTTAGGTTACAAATAAATGATTATCTTACTTCTATAATCATGAAAAAATATATACTATCAATATTTATTATTATTTCGGGCCTGGTTTCATTTGCTCAGGATATTAATTTGACCGACTCTGTTATATATTTTGATAACAAACCTGTAGCCTATTATGTGAAAGAATTAAATCAATCCAATCCGCATTATGATATTTATATTATAAGCTTAGATATGAAACTGCTGATTGCAGCAAAGGTGGTTAAATTTGATGCGCCGGTAAGAGAACTTAAACCATTTTATTATTATGATATAATCTTTGAAGATGAAAAAGATACTTTTTCTATTTATCATGAAGGGCAGTCATTTGTACAGGAAATAGCCAGCTTAATAAAAAAATACAACTTACTGCAGGATAATAAAATAAGCAAAAATTCCTGGAGAAAATTTAAAAAAGAATTTAACGGTAATAATTTACTAAAAGCAAAAATAAATGAATTTGAAACTTATTTAATTGAGAACAGGTATTTTAATGAACAAACTGAAAGAGATCGTACAAAGCCTGTAATTATAAAAGATGATAAGTTTTTATTTCAGGATGGTAAAAAAATCGGTTTGGTGGTTACCTATACAGACGTTAGTGGAGGTGGTGAAAATTTAAGAAATACTTATAAGCAGGTTATGACTGCGAGTGGAAATTACGCATTAGTAATTGCTCCTGAGGTTGCTTTACGTCCTGCAGCTACTCCTGCTAAGTATACACAAATTTTATTACCTTCAGACAGGGTTGTAGATGCTTCTAAAGTTATTTTTGAAAATAGAAGCAGGCGAAATAAAAATTACACACTTTTAACATTATTTAATATCTCTCTTCCCTTACTTAAAGAATCCAGAAATGAAGATTTTCTTTGGTATGTATGTCAGCTGGTAGAAAATTATCTGCTATAAAATTATTTTAATTTGGCTAAAGCCACTTTAATTCTTACCCAGGCTTTTTCAATATTAGCCATACTATTTGCAAATGAAAAACGTACACAATTGGGTTCGCCAAAAGCATCTCCCATTACAGACGATACATTGGCAGTGTTTAATAAATACATGCTAAAATCTGCAGCATTTGCAATAGTTTGTACTCCATCAGTTTTACCAAAGTAATAACTCACATCCGGAAAAATATAAAATGCACCTTCAGGTTCACTGCATTTAAAACCCGGTATATCTTTTATTAATTCCAACACCCTTGCCCTTCTTCTTGTAAACTCTTCTTTCATTTCTAACGAAGGTTTTAAATTACCTGTAAGTGCTGCTACAGCTGCTTTTTGCGTTATTGAACAGGTACCACTTGTTAATTGTCCCTGAATTTTTTCGCAGGCTTTTGCAATTTCTATATTAGCAGCTATGTAACCAAGGCGCCAGCCAGTCATGGCAAATCCCTTACTTAATCCATTTATAAGAATAACACGATCTTTTAAATCTTCGAATTGTGCAATACTTTCATGGTTTCCAACAAAATTGATATACTCATAAATTTCGTCAGAGATAATTAATATATCCGGATATTTTTTAAATACTTCTGCTAATCCGGCTAACTCAGCTTTATTGTAAACTGCACCCGATGGATTACAAGGAGAAGAAAACATGAATAGCTTTGTTTTATCTGTTATAGCTGCCTCTAATTGTTCAGGTGAAACCTTAAATCCACTTTCAGAATAAGTACGCACTTCAATTACCTTTCCACCAGCCATTTTTACCAGTTCCGAATAAGTAACCCAATATGGAGTTGGAATAATCACTTCATCACCATTGTCCACTATGGCATAAATGGCATTAGCAAGGCTTTGCTTTGCACCAGTTGAAGTAATAATATTCTCGGGTTTATAATCTAAATTATTATCTCTTTTCAATTTTGTACAAACCGCCTCTCTTAAATCTGCAAAACCGGCAACTGGAGTATAATGGCTCCAATTATCATTAATAGCTTTAATAGCTGCATCTTTAATATGTTTAGGCGTATCAAAATCGGGTTCCCCAAGGCTAAGATCAATTATATCAATTCCCTGAGCTCTTAACTCACGTCCTAATTTAGCCATTTTTAGGGTTTCGGGCTCATTAAATCTAAGAAGAAGTGTAGATAGTTGCATATTTTGCAAAAGTACTTTAATTTATTTGAT
The DNA here is from genome assembly GCA_043755395.1 of Ferruginibacter sp. Taxonomy (GTDB): domain Bacteria; phylum Bacteroidota; class Bacteroidia; order Chitinophagales; family Chitinophagaceae; genus Ferruginibacter. The sequence goes on along the minus strand of JAYUTC010000166.1, from coordinate 2,714 downwards.
GAATACTTAAATAAAATTGATATTTTAATAAATATTATACGTTTCTATTTGTCATATTCAAATTTAAATGCCGATAAATCTGGTAACCGTTTTTTTGGCCTTTTTACTTCATAATCGTAAATAACCTGCCCAAGATTTTTCATAAATGGAAAACCAATGGCATTATAATCATATTTATCATCGTTTAAAATGCCATCGCTGTTACAATAAATTACAGCCGATAAAAAAAACTCAACCCCTTTTTCAAAATCCACAACATAGGCTACATCCAGCATTTGCCCATAAGCATCCCCCACTTTATTAAATACCCTTATGTTTTTAGGAAGGTCACCTTTTTGGCTGCCGAACAACAAAAATTTACAATAAGCTGGCCAGTAATTTATAGTATCCCCAGAATAAGGTGGATAGGTACTTTCTGTTGGCAACTGACTCATATATTTAAAAATGAATTTTTTATCTTCCTCTGTTAAATTAAAACGTTGATTAGAATAAACTTTACCTGGAAAGACCAGGCTGATTAAAATAGTATGCAAATCTTGCAGGCTAATCCTGTTTTTTTTAGAAAAATCCATAGGGCTATTAAATAGTTTTCCACCCTGGTAAAAGCCCTTTCCCATACTATCATTTCTTTTTGAATATTGTACTTTATTTATTTGCATAGACTGTTCAAACAAAATATTACTCCCTGTATCTAAAAACTTTACCGGATTGGTTTGCCGGTTCTCCCCTTCTGTTAATGAAATTTGAAGGCGGTGTAATATTTGAACATCTTTATACCCTTTTTTTTGTAACTCACTATTAATATAATCTTGTCCTAAAAACTCATACAACCTGTTAAAAGCATCATTATCACTCACCATCAGTATTTTTTTAATATACTGGGCAATAGTTGGTCGTCCATCCATAGATGTGGGGTCATTATAAACTGCAGTTTGTGAATTGTTGGCATTCTCAGTAATTAAGGTGGTGTTTTTATCAATACCCTTTTCTTTTAACTCATTCAGTTTTTGTAATGCAAGCAGGGTAATGGGCAATTTAACTGTTGAAGCAGGATAAAAATATTTAGCTGGATTAACATTAAAATAATAATGTTTAAGTGCCGGAATACCATTAGCCCCTCTGTCAACCTGGGTATAAATTATTTGAACATTCCATTCCTTTCGGTGAGATAAAATGTTTTCAAAATATTGAGGATGTGTTAAAAGAAGGTTTTCGAAAAATGTATCAGTTTTGGTACTGTCAGGTGGAATGGCAGCAGTAATTGTAACCGGAGTCTCAGGTAGAATTAAAACCTTTTTTGAGGAGGAACAGGCATAGAAAAATACAAATGAACTAATTAAGAGAATAATTGAATAAGTTTTACTAAACATTTTGCTGATTTAAAGGGTGATAATAATTTACCCGTATCTTTTATTAGTTGAAAAAGATAAATAATTAATAGAATTCAATATTACCATCAAAAATCTCATTTTGAATGATAACAGCAAAATTAACAGACAGTATTCTTCAATCGGTTTTTCCCCTATCTTTGCACACTTCTAAAAATGAAGAAATAGCTATTAAAAGTTTACTATTATGAAATTGAAAGGGCTGGTTTGGTTTTTTACCATTGCATTGATTTTGATATCACTTTGGGAACTATCGTACACATGGGTAGTACGCAATTACGAAAGCGGAGTAAAAGCTCAAGCTGTAAAACTTGTAAAAAAGTCTACGACCAATTTAAAAGGCGACGAATTAGACGCTGCCATTAAAATTAAAAAGGACAGTATACTTCTTGCCACAAAAGATAAAGCGATATACCCCATTGTAGGTACTACTTATCAAAAGTGTAAAGAAAATGAGTTAAACCTTGGTTTGGATTTACAGGGCGGTATTAGTGTAACAATGGATGTAAGCCTGGAAGGCCTGTTGAAATCGTTAAGTAATAATTCAAAAGATCCATCACTTTTAAAGGCCATTCAAACAGCTACCGCTAAAAAGGCAAACAGTGATGCGGATTATATTTCTCTTTTTAAAAATGCTTTTACCGAGCAGAATGGATCTGGCAAATTAGCTGCATTATTTGCAGGCCAGGGAAAAGAAGTTAAAATATCTGACAATGATAATGATGTAATAAATAAATTGTCTGCAACTTCTAAAACTGCAATTAAAGAAACTTATAAAGTATTATTAAAGCGAATTGATAAATTTGGAGTTGCTCAACCTAATATAAACCTTGATGAAACCAAGGGTATTATAAATGTTGAATTGGCAGGCGTTGATAATCCTGACAGGGTTAGAAAATTATTACAAGCTTCTGCACATCTTCAATTTTGGGAAGTTTACCGAATTGATGAATTATTCCCCTCTTTAAAAGTTGCTGATGACGGATTACATAATTATTTAAATGGTGTAGATAGTACCGGAAAAGAAGACAGCGTTAAAGCATTACAAAATGTAAATCCTTTTTTTCGTGTAATTAACCCAATAGATGTACAAACCGATAAAAATGGTAAGCAATATTATGCACCCGCAATTGGAAGCGTAGCGTTGCAGGATACCGGGCTTTTTAACAGGCACCTCAACAATGAAATTGTAAGAAATGCACTCCCAGCCGATTGTAAATTTTTATTTGGTGTAGAAGAAAAATCAGAAAAAGGGAATAGCAGATATTATCCGCTTTATGCTGTAAAAATGATGCCGGGTAGTGATAAAGCTCCATTAGAAGGTGA